>DATNKF010000408.1:0-2024 GCA_035603555.1 Allostellaceae bacterium | reverse complement strand
GGCGCCTATCTGAACGCGCTCGGCAACGTCCTCGTCTGGGGAATGCGGCACCACCCGGTTTATCTTTGGACCCTGCCGATGTTTCACTGCAACGGCTGGTGCTTTCCGTGGACCATCACGGCACTCGCCGGTACGCATGTCTGCCTGCGGCGGGTCGAGGCCGAGGCGGTCTACACGGCGATCGCGCGCGAGGGGGTTACCCATCTCTGCGGCGCCCCGGTGGTCATGAACATGCTGCTCAATGCGGGCACAGAGCTGAAGCGCTCGCTTGGGGGGCCGATCGAGATGATGACGGCCGGCGCCGCACCTCCCGCTGCCGTGATCGAGGGCATGGAAAACCTCGGCTTTCGCATCACCCATGTCTACGGACTGACCGAGGTCTACGGACCCGCCGTCGTCTGCGCCTGGCACGACGAATGGGACGAGCTGGCCGGCGGCGAGCGGGCGCGGCTCAAGGCGCGCCAGGGCGTCACCTATCCGGTGCTCGACGGTCTGATGGTTGCCGACCCCGCGAGCCTCGCACCCCTGCCGGCCGATGGCACGGCGATGGGCGAGATCTTCATGCGCGGGAACATCGTAATGAAGGGCTATCTGAAGAACCCGCGCGGCACCCAGGAGGCCTTTGCCGGCGGGTGGTTCCATACCGGCGACCTCGGCGTCATGCATTCCGACGGGTACATCGAACTGAAGGACCGCTCGAAGGACATCATCATTTCCGGCGGCGAAAATATCTCGACGATCGAAGTCGAAGATGTGCTCTACCGCCACCCTTCCGTGCTCGAGGCGGCAGTGGTCGCCCGGCCGGATCCGATGTGGGGGGAAACTCCGTGCGCCTTCGTTGCCCTGAAACCCGGAGCCAGTGCAACGGCGGAGGAGATCATCGCGTTCTGCCGCGAGCGCATCGCTCGCTTCAAGGCGCCGCGGACCGTGATGTTCGGGCCCTTGCCGAAGACGTCGACCGGCAAGATCCAGAAACACGTGCTGCGCGAGCGCGCCAAAAGCGGGCCATGATGAACGGGCGTCAGTCGCCCCTTCGGCAGTCCCGCCTTCGCGTTCCCAGCCTCGGGTTTGCGCAGGTCGAGGCCCTCGAGGCGGCGGCGCTCAGGCGCGCTCGAGCTGGACGATTTCGTCCTTGATGCGGAGCTTCTGGCGCTTCAGATCTGAGATCGCATCCCGGTTCGGAAGGGGACGACAATTCTCCTCATCGATGGCGCGTTCTAGTTCGGCATGCTTTGCTCTGAGCGCCTCGATGCGATCCTGCAGCGACATGCAAATTCCTCCTCTCAGAACCATGACTGCGGTCGATGGTAACGCCGGATACGGCGCTCAGCCAATGGGTAGCTGACCGTTGAACCGCAGATATGTTGCGCCAGCGGATTTCACAGAGGTAGATCTCGAAGAAGAGGCCGGACCTCGGCGCCTGATCGTCGGCATCAGCGGCGCCTCGGGCGTCATTTACGGGGTCCGGCTGCTCGAACTGTTGCGGCCGTTGCCGATCGAGACGCACCTGGTCGTCACTCGGGCCGCCGAGGTGGCCTTGGCCGTCGAAACCGATCTCAAACCTGCGGCGGTTCGCGCTCTGGCGGATGTCGTACACGCGATCGGCGACATCGCCGCGCCGATTTCCTCCGGCTCGTTCAAGACGATGGGCATGGTGGTGGCGCCCTGCTCGATCCGCAGCATGGCAGAGATCGCCAGTGGCGTGACGACGACGCTCCTGAGCCGGGCAGCGGATGTCGCGCTGAAGGAACGCCGGCGGCTCGTCCTGCTGGTGCGCGAGACGCCGCTTCACACCGGTCACCTGCGAACGATGACCGCACTTTCGGAGATGGGTGCGGTGATCGCGCCGCCGGTTCCCGCCTTTTATGCCAAGCCGCAGTCGCTTGCCGAGATGATCGATCAGACGCTGGGCCGGGTGCTCGACCTGTTTGGTCTGGAAACCGGACGCGTCCGACGCTGGGGCGAGGCTGCCATTGCAGGCGCACCCCCGCTTCGCTCGAAACCACGGCGCGGAGGGGATTGAA
>DATNKF010000407.1:0-5040 GCA_035603555.1 Allostellaceae bacterium | reverse complement strand
GATTGTTCGGGCCGGGCCGACACGTGGTAGTCGAAGTTGAAGTCGCTGCCGAAGGACGAGACCCATTTGAACGTCCATCCCATGCGCTTCTTGAACGCCTCGATCCGTGCCAGCGGCGCGCGGGAGATGGCGAGAAAGCTGACGTCGCGCTGCCGCAGGTGCACATCGATGCCGTTGAAATTGTCGGCCCAAAAGGAGCAGCTCTTGCAGCCCTCCTGCCAATCGGGCGCGAGCATGAAGTGATAGACAGCGAGCTGATGCTTGCCGTCGAATAGCTGCGAAAGGGTCTCCCGGCCGGCAGGTCCTTCGAAGACATAATCCTTGTCGACCCGCACCCAGGGCAGGTCGCGGCGCTGCCGGCTGAGCCGGTCGCGCAATCGGGTAAAATCCTTCTCCTCGGCGAGCAGTTGCCGCCGGGCAGCCAGCCATTCCTGATGCGAAACGACTTTGTGGTTTTCCATCATAACCTCCGAGATCATTGGGGGGTATTTGTATTGGGGTTGCCGGTCGGCTGCACCTTCGGGCAACAGGTCGAAGAAGTGCCGGATCGCGAGTATGACGCATGACCTCCCGACATTTCGACATTCAGTCTGAACTATTTCTTTGAGGGCGCGGCGCTTGCACACCGTGCGCCAATTGCCGGATGTTCGGATGCCAGCCCGGAGGCCCGACAATGACCAGTCCCACCCGCCCCGTTGCGCTCGTGACCGGTGCTTCGAGTGGCATCGGGGCCGATCTCGCCCGCGAATTGGCGCGAGACGGCCACGATCTCGTGCTCGCGGCGCGCAGAGTGGCGCCGATGGAGACGCTTGCGGCCGAGCTCTCGGATCAGGGCGCCGCCAGCATCGTCATCGCCGCCGATCTCAGCCAGCCCGGCGGCGCCGCGTCGCTAGCGGGCGCGATCGAAGCCCGCGGATTGACGGTCGAAGTGCTGGTCAACAATGCCGGGCTCGGCGCAGTCGGCCGGTTCGACCAAGCGGACCCGGTTCGGATCGGCGAAATGCTCCAGGTCAACATCGTGGCATTGACCGAGCTGACCCGCCTGCTATTGCCGGGCATGGTAGCCCGCGGTCGCGGCCGGGTGATGCTGGTGGGTTCGACCGCCGGGTTTCAGCCGGGCCCGGGAATGGCGGTCTATTTCGCCACCAAGGCCTATGTGTTGAGCCTCGGCGAGGCGCTCGCCGAGGAATTGCGCGGCACTGGTGTCACGGTGACGACACTATGTCCCGGTCCCACGGCCACCAATTTCGCACAAATTTCCGGGAGTAATGAACTCCCGTATTTTAACAGCGCCATGCGTCACGTGATGAGTGCCGCCGAAGTGGCGCGCCTTGGCTATCACGGCCTCAAGGGCGGGCGCCGCGTCGTGATCACCGGTCTCCTCAACCGGGTCGTGGCACTCGGCGGACGGTTCGCGCCCCACCCGATCTCGCTGAGAGTGACAAAGGCGCTGACGTCGCGCCGATGAATCGAGCACTTTACCGCAGCCGTCGAGAGTTCCGGCCCCGCCGATGCTGGCCATGCCGACCGCACTCTGCTCGATCTCAAGATGAAGGAGGTCAGCGCCGATAAGCGGCCCGGCAACACCGGCAATATAGGAGACAGGCGCCGCCTCTCCTGGGGCAAATACCAGCGCCAGCAGCGCCGCTACCGCCGCACACCAAGCGATTTCGCGTATTGCGCGAGAGGGGTGCCATGGCCCCCTGTTCCTGCAGGAGATAAACAGGCAGGCACCCAACCTATGGTGTCGCCCAGTCTGCCACATGGTCCAAAGCGGCAGGCGCCAGCCATCGGTGATCCGTTGTGCATCATGTCACCCCGCCAATGGGGAAAAACGATTGCACATGTACCATATTATTGTGATATCGTCAATATAGCGCTCGCGAAAAGCAGCCACTCGTCCCGCCCGCGGGGTCGGAAGCCGCGGCCCGCGCTGCGAGGCCAAGCCTCCTCCTCCGCATGCGCCGCAAGCGGGTCGAGGGGGGTCGATACGAGCTACCGGCGGTGCGGCCGAAGGTTGCGTGCCTCGCGGGCGCGTGTGACGATCCCAGTCGGATAAACCCGGGGTCCTCGATAGATGAAGCTCAGCACCGACCGCATTCAGACGACCCATGTCGGCAGCCTGCCGCGTCCACCGGACCTGTTGGCGTTCTTGGAGGCGCGCGAGACCGGCCGCGAGTTTGACCAGTCGGCTTTCGAGACGCGTCTCGCAGATGCTGTCCGGGAGGTTGTCGCCAAACAGGTCGCCACCGGGATCGACAGCGTCTGCGACGGCGAGCTCGGAAAGATCTCCTATACCTTCTACGTCCGCCACCGTCTGTCCGGAATCAGTGCATTCCAGGGTGGCGACAACGACAAGCCGCCGCAGACCGCCGCACATCGCGACCTTCTCGACCACCCCGACTTTATGCAGCGGCTCAACGAGGCGCGCGGCGGCACCTCATGGTTCAGCCGTGAGGCGGTTCCCTGCTGCACCGGCCCGGTCACCTACAGCAATCGCCGGCCGCTGGAGACCGATTTGAAGAACCTTGCCGCGGCCTGCAGCGCCGTGAAACCCGTGGAAGCCTTTATGAATGCGGCCTCACCCGGCGTGCTGACGAAATTCGTGCCGGACCTCTACTACCAGGACGAAGACGCCTATGTCGAGGCATTGGCCAATGCCCTCAAGGAGGAATACGAGGCGATCGTCAGGGCCGGCTTCATCCTGCAGATCGATGCGCCGGATCTCGGCTCGGCGCGCCACAACCAGTACCAGCACCTCGCCGACGAGGAGTTTCTGCGCGTTGCCGAGCGCAATATCGCGGCCCTCAATCATGCGACCGCCAATATTCCGCCCGAGACGATGCGCATGCATCTCTGCTGGGGAAATTACGAAGGGCCGCATACCCACGATATCCCGCTCGCCAAGATCTTTGATGTGTGCATGCGGGCGCGCCCGGCCGGCCTGTCGTTCGAAGCCGCCAATCCGCGGCACGCCCACGAGTGGGAGGATTTGCGCGGCGCGAAAATCCCCGACGACAAGGTCCTCATACCCGGGGTGATCGATTCGACGACCAATTTTGTCGAGCATCCGCGGCTGATCGCCCAGCGGATCTGCCACTATGCCGACATCGTCGGACGCGAGCGGGTGATCGCCGGCGCCGATTGCGGCTTTGCGACCTTCGCCTTTGTCAACAACGCCGTCGCACCCTCTGTCGTCTGGGCCAAGCTCGCGGCCCTCGCCGAAGGCGCGCGCATCGCCACCGCACGATTATGGGGTTGACTGCGGTCAGCCGACGGTGCCGTCGCCGGCCCGGCGCAGCACTGTTCCCGGCGTCGCGCCGGTGTGACGGGCGTTGTCGACAACGACCACCCCGTTGACCAGCACCGTCGTCCGATTGCCGGTCGGGTATTGGTGAGGTGCGGCATAGGTCGCGCGATCTTTGAAATCTGCCGGGTCGAAGATCGCGATGTCCGCCCGGTAGCCTTCCCTGATTAGGCCGCGGTCGCGCAGCCGAAGCACTTCTGCCGTCGCCCCGGTCATCTTGCGCACCGCCCGCTCCAGCGGCAGCAGGTGCTGCTCGTGGACGTAATGACCGATGATCCGCGGGAAGGTCCCGTAAAACCGCGGATGCGGCATCCCCTGGCTCGTGACCCCGTAATCGGCGACGCAATTGCCGTCGGAGCCGACCAGAGCCGAGGGCGAGCGCACGATCTCGCTGATGTCCTCCTCGGCGATCGAGGTAATCAGCACCCGTGTGGCGCCCTTGTCCTCGATCAAGTAATCGCAGACGACGTCGATCGGGTCCCGGCGCCGCGCTGCGGCGAGCCTGCCGAAGGTCTCCCCCGCGTGTTGCGGCAGGTGCGGCGAGATCGAGATTTGCACACAGTCCCAGGACGGGATGCGGCCCCAATTGTTGAGCCCGTCGCGCTCGATCTCGACGCGGACCCGCTCGCGGGTTTCGCTCAGCGCCAGACGCGCGAGCATCGCCTCGAGACCCCCCGACTGCACCCATTGCGGTAGCAGGTTCTTGAGCGGGTTGCTGCCGGCGGCGTAGGGATAGGCGTCGCAATCGACCGCGAGACCCTCTTGCCGCGCCGCCTCGATCATCGCCAGGATTTGCGCTGCCTTGCCCCAATTATCGAGCCCAGAGCATTTGAGATGCACGATCTCGACATGGACGCCGCAGGTCCGGGCGATGTCGATCGCTTCATCGACGGCTTCGATGACCTTGTTCGATTCGTCGCGCAGGTGAGTGAAATAGGCGGCGTTCCAGCGCTTCAGCACATTGCACAGTGCCACCATTTCGGCGCGGTCGGCATAGCTGCTCGGCGGCGTGAAGAGGCCAGACGAGAGGCCGAGCGCGCCGGCTGCGAGCCCCTCTTCGAGCAAGGCCGTCATCTGGTCGAGCTCCGCCCGGCTCGGCGGCCGCGCCTCCATACCCATCACATTGAGGCGCAAGGTGTGATGGCCGACGAGCATTCCGGCATTGACCGAGGTTCGGGGGAAGCCGTCGAGGTACTCGCCAAAGGTGGTTTCGTGAAACGGCAGCCAGGGGGCGCTGGCGCTGAGGTAATCCTGGATGAGCTGGCGCTTGCCTGGAAGGACCGGCGCCACCGAGAACCCGCAATGCCCGACGATCTCGGTCGTCACACCCTGCCGTACCTTGCTTTCGGCCTTGGGGTTGATCGGCAGAGTGAAGTCCGAATGCGTCTTGATGTCGATAAAGCCCGGCGTTACCGCCAGACCCTCAGCGTCGATCATCCTGGCCGACCCCGGCGGCAACGATCGGCTGAGCCCCGCGATCCGCCTGTCATGCACCGCGACATCGGCGATCTCGCCGGGCCGCCCGCTGCCGTCGATAACGAGGCCGCCACGGATCACGATGTCGTAGCTCATAACAGTCGATCCTACTCTCGTCTTCCCGGCGAAGGCCGGGACCCATGGCGGAAATGGGCACCGGCCTGCGCCGGTGTGGCGAAAAGGCGCTGCAGAAATTACCGAGCGCCGAGGCGGCGGGCGTGCGCCCGCAAATCGTAGCTCTCGTCGGCGGCTTGCTC
>DATNKF010000406.1:0-3432 GCA_035603555.1 Allostellaceae bacterium | reverse complement strand
GGTGCTCCTGCTGAGCATCCATATCCTCGCTAGCAATGCAGGACGGAGAGCACAGGTTTGAAGCAGCGGCGCCGCCGCGTTGCTTGCGGACGCGGCTCTAGCAGAGTGACGAGCAAAGCATCACGGCCATCGTCGACGTCCAGCGCAGATCAGAAAAGTGTCCGCTTTAGTCGATTTTTGTCCGTTCGCCACGCGGTCGGCCAATGACCGCTATTTGCGCTTACCGGACGGCCGGAGTCGACGTGAGGACGAAACCGCTCGCGCGGTAGTTGCGGCGAGGGCTTGCGGGAGGCTTCAGAGAGCTGAAGACGAACGCGAAGGTCCCGACTGTCTCAAGATCATGGGGTTCAACCCCATGCGAGACAGGAGTCTTCGCGATGCTCGAGAAGCCCATCAGCCCGCTTCGCCAGCGCATGATCGACGACATGACGGCGCGCCGGTTCAAGGAGAAGGTGCAGAAGGATTACGTCCGGCACGTCAGGACCTTCGTGGCCTTGCTCGGCCGGTCGCCGGACACGGCGACGAGCGAGGACCTTCGCCGCTTTCAGCTGCACATGGCGCAGCAACAGATCAGCGCAGGGTCCATCAACGCCGCCGTCGCCGCGCTGCGGTTTTTCTTCAATGTGACGCTCGAACGCCCCGACCTTGTCCGTCATCTGACGACGGTGAACACACCGCGTAGGGCGCCGGTCGTGCTGAGCCAGGAGGAGGTGGCGCGCCTCCTCGAAGCTGCGCCCGGCCTCAAGGTCAAGGCCGCGCTCAGCGTCGCCTACGGCGCAGGCCTGCGCGTGTCCGAGGTCGTGGCGCTGAAGGTGTCCGACATCGACAGCGAGCGCATG
Source organism: Allostellaceae bacterium (assembly GCA_035603555.1). Lineage (GTDB taxonomy): Bacteria > Pseudomonadota > Alphaproteobacteria > ATCC43930 > CGMCC-115725 > AP-15. Next base: position 2,593 of record DATNKF010000406.1, on the reverse strand, counting down.
ACGCTTCGGGTCGAGCGGGGCAAGGGGCAGCGGGATCGCTACGTCATGCTCTCCCCGCAGCTGCTCGAACTGTTGCGCGAATGGTGGCGGGCGGCGCGGCCGCAGGCCTGGCTGTTTCCGGGCCAGAACCCGGTCAATCCAATGTCGGCCCGGCAGCTCAACCGCGCCGTGCACGCCGCCAAGAACCTGGCGGGAATCTCCAAGCGCGTGTCGACGCACACGTTGCGGCACAGCTTCGCGACGCATCTGCTCGAACAGAACGTCGACATTCGCGTGATCCAGGTCCTGCTCGGACACGCCAAGTTGGAGACGACCGCGCTCTACACCCGCGTCGCCGTCAACACGATCCGCGACGTCACCAGCCCCTTGGAGCGACTGGGCCTCAACATCGCGAGCCGATCGCCGCCCGCCTGACGAGCGCCGCATGGCGCGGCCCCCGGGTCACAGCCCGGGGGTCGCCGACGTCATTCGCGCTCATGGGGCGGCGTGGCGCAAGGCCAACGCCGGCCACGTCGGCCCCGGCCAGCTGAAGGTCATGTCGGCGATCGAGACCTGTCGAACCGCCGCGCTCGGCGGACACGTCGAGCGCTGCGAGGACTGCGCGCACGAACGCGTCGCCTACAATTCCTGCCGCAACCGCCACTGCCCGAAGTGCCAGGGCGCGGCGGCGCGGCAATGGCTCGCCGAGCGCGAGGCGGAACTCTTGCCGGTCCCCTACTATCACGTCGTCTTCACCCTGCCGGCGGCGATCGGCGCAATCGCGTTCCAGAACAAGGCCGCCGTCTACGACCTCCTGTTCAGATCCGCTGCCGACACGCTGCTCACGATCGCCGCCGACCCGAAGCATCTGGGCGCGCGCATCGGCTTGACCGCCGTCCTCCACACCTAGGGCTCGGCGCTCACCCATCATCCGCATGTCCACGTCATCGTTCCCGGTGGCGGCGTGTCGCCGGATGGGTCGCGCTGGACCGCCTGCAAGCCCGGCTTCTTCCTGCCCGTGCGCGTCCTCTCGCGCCTGTTCCGCCGCCTCTTTCTCGAAGGCATCGCCGCGCTCAACCAGGCCGGCCGCCTGGCCTTCTTCGGCGATCTGGCGCCGCTCGCCGACAAGCGCGCTTTCGACGCCGCGCTAGCGCCGTTGCGCCGCTCCGAGTGGGTCGTCTACGCCAAGCCACCCTTCGCCGGGCCGAAAGCCGTGCTCGCCGATCTCGCCCGCTACACCCACCGCGTGGCGATCTCCAACTCGCGGCTCGTCGCGCTCGACGAGGCGGGCGTGACTTTCAAATGGAAGGACTACCGAATCAAAGGCCGCGACCGGCTCAGGACCATGACGCTCGACGCCGCCGAGTTCATTCGCCGCTTTCTCCTCCACGTCCTGCCGAACGGCTTCCACCCCATCCGCCATTACGGCCTCTTCGCCGGAACGGTTCGAGCCCGCAACATCGAGCGCGTCCGACAATTGCTCGCCGCGCTCGAGGCCGCGCCCGAGCCCTCGCGCAACGCCGCGGACAGTGAGGCCGAAAGCCCCTCGCCCTCGCGTCAATGTCCGTATTGCGGTGGCCGAATGATCATCGTCGAAACATTCGAAGGCGTGCGCCCTGAGCGGTCGCCATCGCCGACCCGGATCAGGATCGACACCTCATGACCGTCACCGCGCTCCCCGCCGCGCAACGCCGTTTCTCCTCGCCTCCAACCGCGCGCTGGAGCAGGAAGGTGATGTCCTCACAAGGTCGGCGCTCCTCCTCCAAGCGCCGCGCCCACACCCGCCCGTCGCATCCTCGCCCTCGAAAAACCCCGTCGTCTTCGCTCCCACCGAGAACATTGCGCGCCACCGGCCCCCGAAGCCCCACCAGCGCACCGTCCGCGATCCCAAAATCCCCATAGGTCTCGCCGCGCCCGACCAAACCGCGCCTCTTCCTCCCCGCGGTTTCCTCCTTACGAGGCTTTCGGACGCCGGCACCCCACCCAGCCCCGCGCGCCTGCAACAGGCCGGCGTCCGAAACCCTCGTATGAGGGCCCGCAAGTCAACCGCCAATTGTTGGTCTCGGTGAACTCCGATTTGTGAGACGGGGTGAACTCCCCGCCAACCTCGTATCCGGTCGGATCTTGTGATCCCTAACCACGATCCCAGCATCCGGGAAGAGGAGTTCTTTGCGGCGGGTCCAATCTTCAGTTCGGCGCCCTGATGGGCCCTCGGGTTTCTGCGGCGACCGCCAACCGTCGACCTCACTTGGGGCAAGAGGTGAAAGCTGGTCTTACGCCGCTTTCATTTTTGCTCCGTCGGGAATGACGCCATCCTTCACGTAGCGCCACAAGGCGACGAGCAGCTTGCGCGCCAGGGCCACGATCATGATTTTCTTGATCCGCCCTCCCATTGCGCCGACACGTGCGCGGAACCACACGGACAAGGCGCTGTCCGACTGCCAGCGCAACCACGTCCAGGCGAGTTCGACCATTGCCGCGCGCACGCGTCCGTTGCCGTCTTTTCCGATCCCTTGTTCACGTTCGCTGCCGCCGCTGGAGAATGGCGTTCCGCCGAGCCCGACATATCCGCCGAGGGCGCGTCGATTACGAAACTGCCGTACGAACGCCTCAC
>DATNKF010000405.1:0-6682 GCA_035603555.1 Allostellaceae bacterium | reverse complement strand
TGTAGCGCAAGCGCAATCGGCGGCCGCTGACGAGCGGCGGCGGGTGACGCTCCTGAGCAACCGCGAGCCAGCGATTGAGGTCGGCGGTCGACACGCGCCTGTTCCACACCTCGTCGGCGGCAAAGACGGCTTTCATCATCGCGTCGAGGCCGAGACCGGTAAGCCCCGATACCGCGACGAGAGCAACCCCCTGCAGCTGGGGCAACGATATCGACATCCTGTCGCGCAGCAGCTTCAATACCGCCGAGGGTTCCGCGACCGCGTCCCACTTACTCGCCGCGAGCACCAGTGCGCGCCCCTCATCGCCGACGAGCCGGGCGATCGTCAGGTCCTGCCGCTCGAACGGCTGCAAGGCGTCGAGCACCAGGACCACCGTTTCGGCAAAGCGGATGGCGCGCAGGGCGTCGGAGACCGTGAGCTCTTCGAGTTTTCCCGCGATGCGAGACCGGCGGCGCAGGCCAGCGGTATCGACGAGACGGACCGGACGGTCGCCCCATACCCAATCGATGGCGATCGCATCGCGGGTGATCCCCGCCTCGGGACCGGTCAGCAGCCGCTCCTCGCCGATAAGCCGGTTGGCAAGCGTAGATTTGCCCACGTTGGGGCGCCCGACGATGGCCAACTGCAGCGGCTTGTCATATGCCGCCGGAGCCGCCTCGGGGTCCTGGTCGACGGCAAACGGCCGCAGCCGTTCGTAAAGCTCGGCCAGTCCCTCACCATGCTCGGCCGAGACCGGCACCGGATCGCCGAGGCCGAGGCGGTAGGACTCGCCAACGCCGGACAGGGTTGCGCGGCCTTCGGTCTTGTTCGCGACCAGCACGACCGGCTTGCGGCTGCGCCGCAGCCAATCGGCAAAATGCCGGTCGGCTTCGGTCACACCCTCACGCGCGTCGATAACGAGCAACGCGACATCCGCCTCGGCGAGTGCTCGTTCGCTTTGCGCCCGCATTCGCCCTGCAAGCGAAGCCGGTGCCGCTTCCTCGAGGCCGGCGGTGTCGATAACGCGAAACCCGAGATCGGCAATCCGGCCCTCACCCTCCCGGCGATCCCGGGTGAGCCCAGGGGTATCGTCGACCAGCGCCAGCCGCCGGCCGACGAGCCGATTGAAGAGCGTCGACTTTCCGACGTTCGGCCGTCCGAGAATGGCGACCGCGAGACTCATGGGAGGTATTTGGGCGGCGCTGCCGGTTTAGCGATAGGCCGACAATCTTGCGTCGTCGGTCAGCACATAGAGAGAATTGTCGGCAATCACCGGTCCAAAATAGCCGCCGGCCGACATCTCCTCGCGCCCAAGCGGCTCCCCGGTATAGGGCGAGATAGACAGCGCCCCGCCGTCCGAGGCGAGGACGATCAGCCGATCGCCGCCGAGCACCGGGCCTGCCCAAGTAATCAGACCGCCCTTCTTCTTTTCGTTCTGATAACTCGGCAGCACGCGCAGCCACCGCACCTTCCCATCGTTACGCGTCAGGCAGATCAGCTCGTTGTCATTCGTCAGAACGTAGACGTAATCCCCGGCCACCCAAAGGCCGTGGGTGCTGCCGAACTCTTGCTCCCACGCCCGCTCGCCACTTCTGAGATCGATCGCCGCCATTCGTCCGCTGTGGCTGGCGGCGTAGACCCGGCCCCGGTCGATGACCGGCCAGCCGCGGATGTCGGCGAGAGTGGATACCGCATTGACACTGCGCGTTGCTGAGAGATTGTCGGACCACACAGGCCTTCCGGTTTCGACTGTGAGGGCGTAGATCTCACCGGAAGAATAGGCGGCCACGACCACCTCGCCCTCGACTGCCGGGCTGGCGTTCCCGAGCAGGCTGGCCGTTTCGGGAATGGCGTTGTGCACCCACAACCGCCGACCATCATCTGCCGCGAGCACCGCGAGCTCGTTCTCGATGGTGACGACGAAGACGCGGCCATCGGACACAGTCGGCGCGCTGCGCACCGGGGCGCCGACACTACTTTTCCAGATCACCCTCCCGTCGGCCGGATCGAGCGCCAGCACCTGGGCGTACCCGGTCGACGCGAATAGCCGATCTTGCCAAAACGCCACGCCGCCGCCGAATGAGTTGCCACGCTCCTCCTCCGGTTTCAGGTCAACCTGCCACAACCGATCGCCTGTTACAGAGTCGTAGGCGCCGACCTGAACCGCTCCATCCATGGCGAAAACACGACCTTTGGCAACGACTGGCTGGGACAGGACCCTGGTGTAGCGCGAGGCGCCCTCGCCCGTGCTCGCCCTCCATGCCTGGGTCAGCCTCTCTGGGAGCGAGAGGTGCTGCATCGCGTGGTTCGGATAGCCGCCGGGTTCCGGCCAATCGGGATTGACCACCGGCGGCGGCAACGTTATTGCGATTTTGGAGAGATCCGGATCGGGCTCGAGCTGGCGATCGAGACTGAGCACGGAAATCCGCTCTCCGGACAACGGCTGTTTCTTGTCGTCGAACCAGCCGCATCCGCCGAGCACCAGCAATGCCAGGAAGAGGGAGACAAGCTCAGCTCCGGTCATCTTAATCATCGAATGCGGATTACGATCCCAGTGCCGCCGCCATCTCGGCAGCGCGGGCACGCAGTCCCGACGGAGCGGTCGGGTCGTCGGCAAGGCTCTTGTACAGATCGAGCGCCCCGCTTCTGTCGCCCGAACTGAACCGGGCGATAGCCGTCAGTTCGAGCGCGGTCGGGCGCCACGAATTGCCGCTGGCAGTAAGAGAGGCGAGCCGTTCGATGGTCGAATGCGGATCGCTCTCGGCCATGCCCTGCATGACCGAGAGCAAGACTGCGAGTTCTCGCAAGCGGGAATCGAGCTCTCTCGCCCCGGCGATGCGATCATAGATTGCGATCGCCGCCTTGCGGTCGCCCGATTTCGCCAGCCACGCCCCCTCTTCAAAGGATGCCAAGACGGCATACCCGCCACCCTCTTGGGCGATCGTCTCGAACACCTTGACGGCGTCTGCTTCCTTGCCGTCGCGCGCCAGGGCGAGCGCCGAGGCGTAGCGGGTCGACTGCGCTCGGCGCTCCGAGAGCTGGTGGTCTCGCCAAGCGACGATCGCGCCGGCGACGACCAGCACGAGCACCGCTGCGGCGATGACGTAGCGGCCGTAGCGTGACCACAGCTTGTGGAGATTGTCGCGCCGGAGTTCTTCGTCAATTTCGCGGAAAATGTCGCTCACGAAAGCCCAATCAACCCTGGGGGACACAGATGGCCACAGTATCTGTTCGCGAAAAGAGTGGCAATCCAGGGAACCTGGCGACGGCGTCATGCCGCCGTCAACGCCGCCGGAGCCCATCATACCGACTGGACGTCACGAGCGAAATCGTGAACACTGCGTGACAGCGGCAAATGGGCGATAGGTAGCGATGAGCCGAAAAAATGCGACCGTGCTTGCCTTCGGCGATTATCGGGCGAAAACACGGACGCTGTATTTCACCCGCTCCGAGCTGAACCAACTCCTTGGCCTCTATAGCCGCCAAGTCGCGCGCGGTATCTGGCGCGACTACGCCATAGATCATCGCGAAGGAATGGCGCTCTTCTCTGTGTTCCGGCACACCCACGAAGCGCCGGTCTACCGCATCGTCAAAACCGCACCCGCCGAGTTCACCGTTCAGAGCGGACGCCAACGCTTGCGCGTCTCGGGCAGCCTGAGCGAGGCGCTGGACTTCTTCCAGACCCGGCTCACCCTCGTTGCTGCCGACCGGGCCTGAAGGGGTGCGGTCGTCACACCCCCCGGCGCTAGACCTTAGTGGTCTTCTTCCTGGTCGGACACTTTCGGAGTGATCTTCGGGGCGTCAGCGCGCAACCTCTTGAAGTCGAACAGATTGTGGAGATCGCCGATCGCCGGGCCGTTAATCGGCACGTAAGTGCCCGCGGGCTGCACTGGATTCGGCAAGTTGTCGCGGCTGCGCGACGACAGCGGCTTTAGGCTCCAGTTCCACTCGATGAACTTCAGGACCGAGGCATGGTCGTAGTAGGTGTGATCGACAACGCCTTTCTTGGCGTAGGGCGAGACAGCGATTAGCGGGATCCGGGTGCCGTCGCCAAAAAAGTCGACCGGCTGAATGTAGCCCGAATCGTAGTAGCCTCCCCCCTCATCGACGGTGATTAGGATCGCTGTCGATTTCCACAGGTCGGGTTGGTCGTGGACCATGTTGACCAGATTGGTGACGAAATTTTCATAGAGCGCGATCGTGGCGTTCGCCGGGTGCCCCGCCATCTGCTCCAGCGGTCGGACGTAGGCGACCGCAGGGACTTTACCTGCTGCGATGTCACTAGAGAGGTCGTCGACGTCCTTCAAATTGTTCTTGAGGTCCGTGGCCATGATGCTGGTGAAGCCGGTCAACGGATCGCAAATGCCGCAAAAATCTGACGTCGGCTTCGTACCATCGCCGCGGCCGCCCGAATAGTATTTCCAACTCACGCCTTTGGCTGACAGCGCATCGGCGATGGTCGGCAAGCTCGCGGGCTGCGGCGGCAATGTGAACTTGGTCGGGTCATTAGTGGGATTGCTAAGCGTGCCATCGGCCTTGTAGCCGAGGTTGTAATTGTTCACGAGGTAATAAGTGTTCGTAGCGCAGTTAGGCTTCACCTTCAGCGTCGTGAGATAGTCGACAATCGGTTTGACCCCCGGCTGGCTGGGATCCGCGCAGTTGACGTATGAGCCACCCCGATACCCGTCTTCAGTATACCAATTTGGATTGGAAAGGCCGGATTGCGGATTGGGGTTCTCGATCTGACTGGTCTGGACGCTCACCGGCGGATTGCCATACGTGTAAGTGAAATTATTCGGCGGCGTGGCTGGCTTGCCATCTAAATTGTAAAAGGCAGCGTCGCCAGTGACCAGCCCAATAAAATTGGCACCGGTACCACCCATTACGAACTGGTGGTAATTGTCGCTGATTGCATAGTTATCAGCCATTTGTTTGAAGAATGGGGCGTCACCGGTATTCATATTGTAGAAGCCCATGGCAAGGCCGCCTTGAAACGTGTTGTCGGAAGGCGACCCAAACCCGTCGTTATGGTTACCAATGCCGGCCGTGTCCGCAACCCAGACAAACAAATCTTTGAGGTTGCTGTTCCCCACCTGCTGCCACATTTGAAAGAAGCGGTGAATGGGGTCGCCGACGAAGTCGCTATAGGCCGCATAGCGCGAGATCTGGAATGGACCGTTAGCCAGATCATTGGGAAAGCGGGGGTCAGGGACATTCAGGGGTTGACCGGTGGCGTAGGTCGTATTGGGCTGCGGCAGCTTGCTGTAAGTGGCGGTGCGCTTTGGATTGAGGCTGTAGGCACCCTTAGGGTCGGCGATCTTCTGCTTGGCCAGGCTGAAATTGCGACTGGGCTTGCCATTATCGTCGATGATGTCCTGCGACAACAGATTCCGTACGGTCTGCCCGGGACGCGGGATATAGGCACCGAAGACATTATCGAAGGTATGGTTCTCACCGACGACAACGATTACGTGCTGGATCGGTGAGTTTTGCGCAAATGCCGCACCAGCGCTGACACCGACCAGTAGAGCCGCAACAAAAGCGGCACGGCCATAGGGATTCATGCGAGACGCTCCTCCAATAGCTGTCGGGGAATGCCGCGATGCCAGCTGGCGCTGGACAGGCGGTCGTGGCACCACCGGTTTTGCTAGGGGGAGGTGACAGAAATTTTAACGTTTCATTAAGAATTTCGGTAATACGCCGAAACGAGTACGAGCGCGCTCAACGGAACCCGCGCAGCGGCAGCATGCGTTCGATCACTCCGTCACGGCGGACAACGCCGTGGAACAGCGCCCCGGCGACGTGAAGGGCGGCAAAAAGATAGAGCCGGTACTGCCCGCCGAGATGAATCGCGATCGCCACCTGCGACCACCGATTGTGATGGGGCGATAAGGGCGGAATAGAGACAATACCGAAAACGCTGACCACATGGCCAGCCGCCGCTGTGCTCAAATAGCCAGCCAACGACATGACGATCAGCAGCATGTAGAGCGAGATGTGGGTGAGTCCGGCGAGACTAATTTCGAGCCGGGAGAGAGTGTGCGGCAGCGGCGGCGGGGGGACCCGCCAGCGCCACGACGCGCGGAACACCATCAGCGCCAGAATGGTCAGCCCAACCGACTGGCGCACCAGCACGAAGAGCTAGCGCTGCGGCGTGTTGCGCGGCGCCCCGGCGATGGCCCAGCCAAGCCACACCACGGAGAGCGCGAGCGTCGCGACGAGCCACTGCATGGTTTGAGGGACCCGGTCGTAGCTCGCCGCTCCCCGCGGCGCGATGGCGGCGGTTGCTCGCGTGGGCCATTGCCGAGGGAAGTTACGCCGCCGGCACGAGTTCTGACAGCACCGAGCCCAGGAATTCGAGAGCCGCCGTCACGCCGCCCGGCCGGTGAGGAATGCCGGCGCGATGCAACCCCATCTCGACCCCGGCCAGGGTGCCTGACAGCATCAGATCGTTGAAGTAGCCGAGATGGCCGATACGAAAGACTTTGCCCCTGAGCCGGCCGAGACCGGTGCCCAGCGACATGTCGAACGCCTCGAGGATGATCTCGCGCAGCCGGTCCGCGTCGTAACCGCTCGGGACGAGCACCGCCGTCAGCGAGTTGGAGTGCTCGCGGGGATCGGCGCACAACACTTCGAGACCCCAGCCGGCGACGGCGCGCCGGGTCGCCTCGGCGTGGCGGGCGTGGCGGTGGAACACCGCCGG
>DATNKF010000404.1:0-2116 GCA_035603555.1 Allostellaceae bacterium | reverse complement strand
GCGAGCTATCACTGGTTCTTTCTGATCCAACCGGGTGGGTTGCCCGAGCGGCTGATTGGCGCCGAGCCCGAGTTCTTCCTGCGCCACAGCCTGCGTGATCCCGCAGTGTTCGAGCCCGAGGCCTTCGCCGAATATCTGCGCTGCTTTAAGAACCCCGAGACGATCCGCGCGACCTGCGACGAATACCGCGCCGGTGCGACGATCGGCCTCGTCCACGACCGCGCCGATCGCGGCCGCCGCATCACGGTGCCGCTCCTCGTGCTATGGGGCGAGCGCAGCTCGCAAGGCAGTGGCTACGACGTGCTCGGGGTATGGCGCGAGCACGCCGAAAATGTCTCCGGACGCGGCATCGCCAGCGGCCACTTCCTGCCCGAAGAGGCCCCCGAGGAGACCTACGGAGCCCTGCACGGGTTTTTCAGCGGCAATCCAATTTAGCGGTCTCGGCGCGCCCAAAGGGTGTGCGGACGCTCGAAACGGCGGACCGGTCCTCCAGACGCCTGCGGGCGCATTCTTGGCGATTGAGCGACCGCCGCCTATAACAGCTGCGCCAACTGCCGTCCTATGCTCTTCACCGATGCCGCTATTTGCGATCCCGTTCCCGGCAATCGACCCGGTCGCGATCTCGCTCGGCCCGTTCGCGATCCGCTGGTACGCGCTCGCCTATATTGTCGGGCTGCTGATCGGCTGGCGGTACTGCCTCGCCCTCGCCGGCCGACCGCCACATCTAGTCGGCCGCCAGGACGTCGACGATTTCCTGGTGTGGGCGACGCTCGGGGTCGTTCTCGGCGGACGGCTCGGCTATGTCCTGTTCTATATGCCGGGCTATTACGCCTCACACCCGCTCGAGGCACTCTTTGTCTGGCACGGCGGGATGTCGTTCCACGGCGGTGCGCTTGGGGTGACGATCGCCATCCTGCTGTTCACCCGCGCACGCAAGATCCCGCTGTTTGCGTTCTCGGACATCATTACCGCGGCGATCCCGATCGGCCTTTTCTTCGGGCGGATCGCAAATTTCATTAATGGCGAGCTCTACGGCCGCCCGACGCAAGTTCCCTGGGCGATTATCTTTCCGAATGGCGGTGCGATCCCCCGTCATCCGAGCCAGCTCTACGAAGCTTTTTGCGAGGGCATCCTGTTGTTTCTGCTGCTGTTTGCTGCCGAGCGGATGCTGATACGACGCCGCCCAGGCGTCATCACTGGGTTGTTTCTCGCGGGATACGCGATTGCCCGCATGTCGGGGGAAGTCTTTCGCGAGCCCGACGCCCAGCTCGGTTTCCTCATTTTCGGGACCACGATGGGCCAGCTTCTGTCGATCCCGGTGCTCATCGCCGGCATCGCGATCATCCTGTGGGCGCCGCGGGCGCCTCTTCCGGCGCGATCGTGAGCGCGGACCCGATCAGCCGGCGGATCGCCCGCCGGATCGGCGCGGAGGGGCCGCTGTCGATCGCCGCATTCATGGCGATGGCATTGCACGACCCGGAAGACGGCTACTACGCGCGGGGGAGCCCGATCGGAGCGCAAGGCGACTTCGTTACTGCGCCGGAGATCAGCCAGGTCTTCGGCGAGCTGATCGGGTTGTGGTGCGCCCTGATGTGGCAAAGGCTGGGCGAACCCGATCCGGTCATCCTGGCCGAACTCGGTCCCGGCCGCGGCGTGCTGATGGAAGATCTGCTGCGCGCCGCTGCCGTAATCCCGACATTTCGCCGCGCCCTGCGCCTCCATCTCGTCGAGGTGAGCCCGGCGCTGCGTGCCGAACAGGAAACGCGGCTCGCCGGATTGCGTCCGGTTTGGGTGCCACGGTTCGAGGATCTGCCGGAAGGGCCGATGCTGCTCGTCGCCAACGAGTTCCTCGACGCGCTGCCGATCCGTCAGTTTGTGCGTGGTCGAGCCCAATGGTCGGAGCGGATGGTGGGGCTCGACGACGACAATCGCTTCGTCTTCGTCGATGGGCCCGAAAGCCCCGCCGCGAGTTTGCTGATCCCCGGCGTACACCGGGACAGCGGCCGACCGGGCACTGTGGTAGAGATCTGCCCGGCTGCCCTCGCCATTGCGGCCGGGCTCGGCGCTCGCTTCACCCGTCGGCCGGGTGCGGCGCTGTTTGTCGATTACGGATACT
>DATNKF010000403.1:0-3919 GCA_035603555.1 Allostellaceae bacterium | reverse complement strand
GCCTGCTGCGGCGCCCCGGGGTGGCGCCCTGGGTCTTGTTCAAGCTCGATGGCGGGCTCGACCACATCCTGATCGACGAGGCGCAGGACACCAACCCCGACCAATGGGAAATCGTCGCCGCACTCGCCGAGGAGTTCTTTGCCGGCGAGGGTGCCGCCGACCGGACCCGCACGATCTTCGCCGTCGGCGACGCGAAACAGTCGATCTACAGCTTCCAGCGCGCCGATCCGCACGCCTTCCTGCGTATGCGGCGGCATTTCGAGACGCGCATCGCCGCCGCCGGCCAGGAGTGGCGTTCGGTGCCGCTGGAGATCTCGTTCCGCTCGACCGAGCCGGTCCTGCGGGCGATCGACGCAATCTTCCGGCGCGAGGAGGCGCATGAGGGGGTAGCGCTCGACGGCAGCGAGATCCGCCACCTGGCCTCTCGCATCGGGCAGGCCGGGCTCGTCGAGCTGTGGCCGCCGGTGGCGTGGCAGCCCGACGAGATGCCCGATCCGATGGCCCTACCCGTGATCCGCCAGCGCGTCGCCGAGCCGCGCGCCCGTCTTGCCGATGCGGTCGCGGCGACGATCAGGGGCTGGCTCGATCGTGGAGAGGTGCTGGAGGCCCGCGGACGACCCATTCGCCCCGGCGACATCATGGTGCTGGTGCGGCGGCGCAACGAGTTCGTCGGTGAATTGCTGCGGGCGCTGAAGCAACGCAATGTGCCGGTGGCCGGTGCCGATCGCCTGATCCTGACTGAGCAGCTCGCCGTGCAAGACTTGGTCGCACTCGGCCGGTTTCTGCTGTTTCCCGACGACGACCTGACATTGGCCGCGGTGCTGAAGGGCCCACTCTTCGCGATGGACGAGGAGACATTGTTCGACCTCGCCCATGCCCGCGGCAGGGAGCGGCTGTGGGATCGCCTCCGCGGCCGCGCGTCGACGAATCCGGCATTGCGCCGGGCGAGCGAGCGGCTGTCGGCTTTGCTCGCCCGCGCGGATTTTGTCCCGCCATACGAGCTCTATGCCGAAATCCTTGGTGCGGAGGGTGGGCGGCGTGCCTTGCTCGAACGTCTCGGACCCGAGGCGGAGGACCCGGTCGAGGAGTTCCTGGCGCTGACGCTGGCCTACGAACGGGAGCACGCGCCGTCATTGCAGGGCTTCCTGCGCTGGCTCGTCGCCGGCGACACCGAGGTCAAGCGCGATTTCGGGGCGCGGCCGCGCGACGAGGTCCGCATTCTGACGGTGCATGGCGCCAAGGGGCTCGAAGCCCCGATCGTGTTCCTGCCGGATACCATGCAGCTCCCGAAACCGCCCGAAACATTGTTGTGGACTGAGCAAGAGGCGCTGCCGTTGTGGCGCCCGCGGGCCGAATTCACTGTCCCGATCTACACTGCCGAACGAGAGGCGGTGCGCCGGCGCGAGCTGGAGGAATATCGGCGCCTCCTCTATGTCGGCCTCAGCCGGGCGCAGGACCGGCTCTATATCTGCGGCTGGCAAACGCGGATTCCGCCAAAGGACGCTTGCTGGCATGCTCTCTGCCGCGCCGGGCTCGCCGAGATTGCCACCCCGTTCGAATTCGATGCGACAACCCTGATCGGCCGAGACGGATGGTCCGGCGAAGGCTTGCGGCTCGCCGGCGCGCAGACCGCATCCCCTATCCTCGAAGCCCGCGGAGAACTCACGCCCCTTGGGCGATCGCTGCCGACCTGGGTCAGCGGACCCCCGCCGCCCGAGCCCGACCCTCCGAAGCCGCTGTTTCCGTCACGGACGAGCGAGGCCGAGCCGCCGGTCTTCTCGCCGCTCGGGATGGGGGGGCACGACCGCTTCAAGCGCGGGCTTCTCGTTCACCGGCTGCTGCAGGGCCTGCCCGAGCTGCCGACCGAGGAGCACGAGGCGGCGGCCCGTCGGTTTCTCGCGCTCCCCGCGCACGGCCTGCGCGCCGAGGAGCAGGAGGAGATCCGCCGCGAGACGCTCGCGGTGCTTCGCCACCCGGATTTCGCCGCGATTTTCGGCCCCGGCTCGCAGGCCGAAGTGCCGCTCGTCGGGCTGGTCGAGGGCCATGTCTTGTCGGGGCAGATCGACCGCCTCGTGGTCGAGGGCAACCGCGTGCTGGTTGTCGATTTCAAGACGCTGCGCATGCCGCCAGCGGCCGAAGCGGACGTCTCGCCCGTCTATCTGCGTCAGCTGGCCCTCTACCGGGCCGCACTCTCCCGCATCTATCCGGGGCATGAGATCTGCTGCGCCCTCCTGTGGACCGAAGGGCCGCGGCTGATGCCGATCAGCCCCGAACGCCTTGCAGGGCGTCCGCCTTGACGCCGCTTTTTCGGCTCCCTTAATCTTTGCGACCTTCAACGCAAGGATGACCCGATGAAGCCGAACGCCGTCACCGACAGCACTTTCGACGCTGCGGTCCTCCGCGCGAGCGAGCCTGTGCTCGTCGACTTTTGGGCTGAGTGGTGCGGCCCCTGCCGCACGATCGGCCCGTTCCTCGAAGATCTCGCGACCGACATGGCCGGTAAGCTGACCGTAGCCAAGGTCAACATCGACGAGAACCCGCAGACCCCGACGAAATATGGGGTGCGCGGCATTCCGACGATGATCCTGTTCAAAGACGGGCAGGTCGCTGCGACCAAGATCGGCGCGCTCCCCAAGAGCAAGCTCTACGAGTGGGTCGAATCGGTATTGTGACGCAAATATCTGCCGCCAGATCCCGTCGTAATCGCCCCTCACCCGCTCAGCCCTGACAGGCTGGGTCCCCTCTCCCGCATTGCATTGCGGGAAAGGGTGCCGAGAGCAGCAAGGCGGGTGAGGGTTTTTCTATAGATCCAGCTCCAAGACCGGTGTTTTAGAGCGGGCGCAGCAGATCAGCACATAGCGCCGGCGGCTGTTCTCTTCGAGAATCTGGTCGCGATGATCGGGCTCGCCGGCGAGATAGGGTGTCAGGCAGGCTCCGCAATAACCGAGCTCGCAGGAGGTGCGGACAGTGACGCCGTGGCGGCGGAGCACGTCGATGATTGTTTCACCCACCGGTACTTCGTACTCGACGCCGGCGCGCACGAGCCTGACGCGGAATGGCCGGTTGTCCTCGACGACCTCGGACGGTGGGGCCGTGAAATATTCGTAATGCACCGTACCGGGCGGCCACTCCGCGGCGGCTTCGCTCGCGGCCGCCATCAGCGGCGGCGGACCGCAATAATAGAGATGTGTTCCTGGGCGCGGATCGCGCAGCACTGCGGCGATGTCGAGGCTGCGCGTCGGGTCACCGCCGTCGTGATGGAAACGCACCCGCCCGTCGCTGGCGAGCGGCGCCAGCGCGTCACGAAACGTTGTCCGCTCGGGCGAGCGGGTGCAATAATGGAGCTGAAAGTCGGCCTGGCGCCGCTGCAATTCGGCGATCATCGACATCAGCGGAGCGATTCCGATCCCGCCGGCGATCAGCAGGTGTCGCTCGGCCGCCGCGGCGAGCGGGAAGTTGTTGCGCGGCAGCGAGACCTCGACCAGATCTCCGACCCGGGCAGCCTCGTGCAGATGGCGCGAGCCGCCACGGCTCTCGCTTTCACGCAGCACCGCGATGCAATAACGCCGACGCTCGGCGGGGTCGTTCCACAGCGAATACTGGCGCAGGAACCCACCTGCCCGCAGGTCTATATGGGCACCGGCAGCGAAGCGCGGCAGGTCGCGCCCTCGCGGATCGACGAGTTCGAGCCCGTGGATGGCTTCGGCGAGATAGGCGATCGAACGGATGCGCAATTGCATCCGACGGGTCTGCCCGAATTTTCCGAATTACACAAAAGCTTTCCTGATTACGCACTATCCTCAGCTATCAAGGCATGGTACAAAACAGGAACATGTGGCTGTTTCTGCGGGTTTGAACGATGGCGCGCAACAAGGTGCAATTTCAAAAGGGGCTCAGCGAGGCCCAGTTTGCTGTTCTT
>DATNKF010000402.1:0-5585 GCA_035603555.1 Allostellaceae bacterium | reverse complement strand
TCGCCCTCGCCTTCGAGCAGCAGCCGCCGGATCGCTTCCGCACCCGGCGATCCGCCGGGCTCGCGGGTCGCGCGAGCCGCAATCCCCGCCCGCGCAAGTGCGGCGACGAGCAGCCCGACCTGGGTCGTCTTGCCGGCGCCCTCGCCGCCCTCGAGGGTGATGAACCGGCCCCGCGCCACAGCTTCACATCCGCCGGCGGTTCAGCGCCGCTGGCCCCAGACGAGATAGCCGGCAAGTGTCGCAATGCGCCCGAAGGCATTCATCCGCTCCACACTCGCCGCGGCGACGAGCGGGGCTTCAACCGGTGAAAAGTCGGCTGCCGTCACCACCACCCTCCCGACCGTCGTCCCCTTCTCGATCGGGGCTGGGATCGGGCGATCGTATTCGACGGTGACCTTCATATCCTTGCGCGCCTTGCGCGGCAGGGTCACGATGAGATCCCTGCCCACCGAGAGCGGCACCTTGGGCTCGGCGCCGAGCCAGACCTCGCCATCGTCGACCTTGTCGCCGGTGCTGAACAGACGATAATTGTTGAACTCGCGAAACGCCCACTCGATCAGCCGCTCGCTCTCCTGCGCCCGCGCCTTCATCGTCGGCAGGCCGTTCAGCACCAGAATGATGCGGCGATCGTTGCGCGCCACCGAAGCGGTCAAGCTGTACCCCGCTTCCTCGGTATGGCCGGTCTTAAGCCCATCCGCGCCGACGTTCTTGTACAATAGAGGATTGCGGTTGCCCTGTTTGATATTGTTGAACTCGTAGTCCATTTCAGAATAATAGTGATAATACTCGGGAAAGTCTTTGATCGTGCGGATCGCCAAGGTCGCAAGATCGCGCGCGGTCATCCAATGGTTGGGATCGGGCAGGCCGCTGACATCGGTGAAATGGCTGTCCTTCAGTCCGATCTGTTGGGCCTTCTCGTTCATCAGCGCGGCAAAGGCCTCCTCGCTGCCGGCCAGACCCTCGGCGAGAACGAGGCAGGCGTCGTTGCCGGACTGAATGATGACCCCCTTCAGCAGCTCCTCGATCGAGATGCGCCCACCGATCGGCACGAACATCTTGGATCCCTGGAGCCGCCAGGCCCGCTCGCTGACCGGCAGCTGGTCGGTCAGCGCAGCGCGTCCCTCCTTGAGCATGCCGAAGACAACATAGGCGGTCATGATCTTGCTCATCGACGCCGGCGGGATCCGCTCGTCGGCACCCTTGTCGAGCAATACCGTCTCGGTCTCCACTTCGAGGACCAGTGCGTGCTTAGCCTGAGTTTCGATCCCAATCCCCGGCTTCGACGGCGGCAGTTCAGCGGCGGTGCTCACCTTGGGCTTGTGCTTGACGCTCGCGGCCGCTGCCGGCTGACCCGCGAGACCGCCCGCAAGCACCGCAGCGGCGGCAAGAACTCCGGCTAGGGCCGATAGCAAACGTATTCTCATTTCTCGCTCGCTGATGTTTCGCGCGGGGTCAATCGACGACGATCCGCGCTTCGGGATAGCCGCTGTCGACCACGCGCGCGAGCAGCCGATCGGCCTCTTCAACGCTGGCTAGAGGTCCCAGCCGCACACGATACATTTCAATCCCCTTGATCCAAGCGGTCATCACTTGAACGCTGCCCAGCGGGGCAACGCGCGCCTGCAGTCTCTGAGCGTTGTCCCGCATCGAGAACGCGCCCGCTTGGATGAAGATACGCGCTGAGGAAGCGAGCGGAACCACCCTCACCTTCTCGGGCAATGGCGGCAATTCCGCGACCTCCGGAGGCGACGACACGGCGCTGGTCGGAGCGGCCGGCGGCAGAGACGGCGGCTGCATGATCATCGGAGCGGCGGCGACCTTGGCGACGCTCGGCGCCTCGGCGACCAGAACCCTGGCGTCGCCGCCGTTGCGTTTGGCTAGCTCGGCGACCTGGATGCTCTCTTCCCTCACGATTTTGGCGCGCACCAGGGCGGTGCCGTTGGTCGCGAAACCGAGGAGCTGGGAGGCACGCCGCGACACGTCGATGATTCTGCCGCGCGCGAATGGACCGCGATCGTTGACACGCAGTTGGAGCGTGCGGCCGTTGTTGAGATTGGTTACCTGGACGATGCTCGGAATCGGCAAGGTCCGATGCGCGGCGGTCAGTTCGTTCAAGTCAAAAATCTCGCCGTTGGCCGTATATCTCTGCTCAAATTGTTCACCATACCAGGAGGCAACCCCGGTTTCGTCGTAATTGTAATCGACCGCCGGGTAGTACCATACCCCGTTTATTTGATACGGGGCACCGACCTTATACATTGGCCTTCCAGCGCGATATTGGCCTTCGCCTCGCTGCTGGGAACTGCATGCCGCCAGCACAACAGCGATCAGTACCACAGTCCATGCTCGGCCCGCGGCAGCCATGGCCATCGCTGCGCGACTTAACGCCCGCTGCTCACCCTCGGTCTATGCTGTCAGCCAGGTATCCAACTGATACCGCGAAGTAGGTCGACGGGTTCCACTTCATGATGGCCCGGAAATTCGGATAGACCAGCAAGGCCGGCCCGTTGGCGCCCTCCGGCATGACCAGGGACGCGTCGCTCTCGCGGCTCGGCAGAGGTCCGGCATCGGCGGTGCGGACTCCCAGACGGCTCCACTCTCCGGTCGGCCGTTGCGGCGCTTTGAGCCCAGCGAAGCCGGGATCAAAACCGCGCGGCACCAGCACGTCCTGGCCCCAGCTTTGGCCGCCGCGCCAGCCGAGCCCGCGAATATAGTTGGCGATCGAAGCCAAGACGTCGCCGCGGCTGTTCCAGATGTCCCGCCGCCCGTCGCCGTCATAATCGACCGCATAGTCGAGAAAGCTCGACGGCATGAACTGGGGCCCGCCCATCGCCCCGGCCCACGACCCGGTCATCTCCTCGACCCGGATGTGCCCCTGATCGAGGATGCGCAATGCCGCCATCAGCTCGCTGCGAAAATAGGCGCCGCGACGCCCGTCATAAGTCAGGGTGGCGAGTGCGGAGATCGTTGGAAAGTTCCCAGGTAGCCTGCCGAAATCGCTCTCGAGCCCCCACAGCGACACAATGATGCTGGGCTCGACATTGTAGCGCCGCGAGATCGCATCGAGCAGAACCCGATTCTCAGCCAGCTGACGGCGTGCATCCTCCTTGCGCTGCGGGGTCACCACCTTGGCGATGTACTGGGTGAACGTCATCGTCCGCTCGGGCTGCTTGCGGTCGAGCTCGACGACGCGCGGAAGGAACTGCGCATTGCGAAACGCGGCGTCCACGGTCGCCGGGCGGATGCCGTGGGCGATGGCGTCGCGCCGCACCCCGGCAAGAAAAGCAGAGAAATCTCCTTCCGCGGCGCGCGCTAGCCCCGAGATTGCGCTCGGTGCGGCACAGAACGGGACCGCGAACATGATCCGACGGCTGACGCGGAGCGTCATCGAACAGCCTCTTCGATCCGTAACCCCTTGGCGCTTCTTGCCAGACCGCGCCGAGCCGCGCAACAATCCGGCCCGGATGCGGCGAATTCCGCGACTATCGCCATCAGCCGTACGCGATACGTAGGCAGATCCCGCCGAATCGCGCCAGTTCGGCCGCCTCTACCCGACGATCGGCGCTTGTTCCCGGTTCGGACGAAGCTTATTCTCGCTATACGATACCTTTGCGAGGAAGACGACATGGGCGAGATCCTGGGCCTCGGCGTCACTCACTTTCCACCGCTCTCGGGGCCGGACGAAAACATGGGGCGCATCCTGAAGCGCGCCCTCGACGATCCTGCCATCCCCGAGGCGCTCCGCCATCCCCAGGGTTGGCCGGCGCCGATGCGGCAGGAATACGGCGACGATGCGGGGGCGACGGCCGCCCGGCGGCATCGTGAGGGCCTGCTCGCAGGATTTCGCAATGCCCGTCGGGTCCTCGACGAGTTCGACCCCGATTTCGTCGTCATCTGGGGCGACGATCAGTACGAGAATTTCAAGGAGGACGTCATTCCGCCGTTCTGCGTGATGGCCTACGACGAGATGGCGCCAAAGCCGTGGGAGGAGTATCGCGGCGCCAATGTCTGGAACGAGCCGAAAGACAAGACTTTTGTCTACAAGGGCCATCGGGTGGGTGCCAAGTTCATCGCCACGGGGATGCTGGAATCCGGGTTTGACGTCTCCTATGCCTATCGGCCATTGCATCACGAGCTCGGCCACGCCTTTCTCAACACGCTGTTGTTTCTCGATTACGATCGCAAGGGATTCCCCTATCCGGTGGTCCCGTTCCAGGTGAATTGCTACGGCCGCCGGGTCATTGCCCAGCAGGCCGGAGCCCGCGGTCTGAGCGAATTTCCTTCCGAATCCGAGCTCGATCCCCCCTCCCCTGCCCCGTGGCGGTGTTTCGACTTGGGTGCGGCCTGCGCCCGGGTCGTCGAAAAGAGCCCGTGGCGGGTGGCGTTGATCGCGTCCTCGAGCTGGTCGCACGCGTTTCTGACCCCCAAGCACTACCTGCTCTACCCCGATATCGACGCTGACCGGGCGCTCTATAACGCGTTGCAGGCGGGCGACTACGCGGCCTGGCGCGAACGCCCGCTGAGTGCCATCGAGGACAGCGGCCAGCAGGAAGTCCTGAACTGGATGTGCCTGATGGGCGGAATGAAGGAACTCGGCCGGCGGCCGTCCGAAACCTCCTACGTCGAGAGCTGGATCTTCAATTCCAACAAGTGCTTCGCCGTCTACTCGCCGTGACAAGGGGCGCGGGCGAGCGATGCCTGACCTGCCGGGAAGGGATCTAGCGCGGGAGCTGATCGACAAAAGCGAGGCGGAGAGCCGCTCCACGCCGGTCGAAGCGGTGATCGCGGTGGTGCGCAAGGGAGGATTTGACGACGACAAGGCGCACCGCCTGATCGGCCGCCTGTGGACCCTGGAGCGGATGTTTTATTACATCTATGGCGGCTGGGGTCAGGGGCTGGAGATGAACGACTTCCCGCCCTCGGTCAAATACTTGTTCTCCAAGCAGATCGTCGACGAATCCACGCACGAGATGCTCTATCTCGACGCGCAGCTGAAGAAGGGGTTTGTCGCCACGCAGAAAGACGCTTTCCGGCATCCCTACGGCAGTTTCTCGGTCGATTCGGGGCTGGCCTATTACGTCTTTTCGCTGCGCAACCTCGCGACCTATCCGCACTCGATCCGCATCGCAGCCCTGAACCTGGGCCCCAAGATTATCGAGCTCGGGTGGATGAAGGGGCTGGCGGAGGCGATCGCGGACCCGGATCTGAAGGGCGTGTTCGAAAGCCAAGCTGTCGAGAACCGCAGCCACATCAGCATGGGCCGGCGCATTGTCGAAGAATTCGTCGCTAAACCCGTCGACGCCGAGCTGTGCCGTTGGGCATGCGCCGTCGCCAAGCGTGACTACGGGCGCTTCCTCGGCGAGCTGAGCGCCTTTGTCCTCGGGCATGAGGCGCCGGCGCCGCCGGCCCCGCGCCGCCAGGTGAGCGACTGAAGGAGACCGGCGTGCCCGCTCTGAAGATAAATCACGAACGCTGCACCGAATGCCGGATGTGCTACATCGTCTGCCGCGAGATCGACATCAACGCCGTCTACGTGGCATTGGAGCCGTTGCACCGCATCGAGATCGACATGGACAAATGCACCT
>DATNKF010000401.1:0-4848 GCA_035603555.1 Allostellaceae bacterium | reverse complement strand
CGCGCTGTGATGACGCGGTCGCCCGCCGAAACGGGATCGCGTAGAACGCCATGTCCCAAGCGCGCGCGCTTTCCACGAACGCGCGATCTCGTCCCGGCGCGCACCGATCTGCGTGGCGACGGCGTCGTAGATATCCGCGATGCGACCCTCCGCTTCGGCCGCCGCCTCGTAGCCGCCGGTGGCGCCTCGCGCGCCAGATGGTTCATCACCGCGTCTAGCACTGGACGCGGCGGCAAGGCGGCGCCCGCGTTGTTGAAGCGGAGGACGTTGCCACCCCGGAAGTGTCCGATCTGAGCAGCGGCACGTCGAGCGTCATATTCATGACTCCCTCCCAGAGGGTTCGTGGCGGCAATGACGCCACGCTCGGACCGGCTCCTTCTGGGTCGTATCCACCGCGTGTTTTTTGCCGACGATAAATCGCGCGGCCCTTTGCGGCGGCCGGGCTTTCGCTTATATAGCAGACGCGACGTTACGATTTGAGCAATTACCAAATGGGCGTATCGTGTGAGCATTCAATGTCTTGGGCTGCCGACCGAATTCCGCCGCCAATTCCCTGCCGACCGCGTTCCGGCAGCCGAAAATTCCCCTGCCGGCGGGTCTACGCAATCGCGTGCAAGCCGTTGGTATTACATGGTTTTATATGCTGGATGAGCACTTCTCGGGCGCCAAAATGCGATTTTTCCCTGCTGGCAGGGAAAAAGAGCGCCGAGGCGGAGCGAGGTCCGGTCGGTGGCAGGGGCGAGCGACGTTGCCCATATTGGCCGCATCTGACATCATCGGCCGGCTTGGGGATGCTCTTGCCATCGAACCGCGACATTGTGAGGCCCGATCCCGATGTTGCTTGACATGGGCTGGTCGGAACTGATGCTGATCGGGATGGTGGCGCTCGTTGTCATCGGGCCGAAGGATCTGCCCAAAGCCTTGCGGGTCGCCGGCTTCTGGGTGCGCAAGGCGCGCACCTTGTCGCGCGAGTTCCAGAGCAGCGTCGAGCAGATGGTCCGCGAGGCCGAGCTCGACGAAGTGCGCGAGCAGCTCAAGAAAGCCAGCGAGATCAACATCGACCACGAGTTTCGCCAGGCCGTCGACCCGACCGGAAGCCTCGCCGAAAGCCTGAAGCCGCCGGAATTGCCGAATTTCTCGGGCCCGGCGCTGCCCGAAACCTATCGCGATGCGCCTGCCGTCCCCGAACCGGCCGACGCCGCTCCACCGGTGATCGCCCCCGCGGACGGCGGCGCCCCCGATCCCGAACCGAGCCAAGCCGCACCACCGGCGATTGCCCCCGCGGGCGGCGGCGCCCCCGATCCCGATCCGCCGAAGCCCTAGGATCCCACGGTGGCCGACGACAGCGAGGAAGAACTCGAAGCGGGCAGGATGCCGCTCCTCGATCACTTGATCGAGCTGCGCAACCGGCTGATGTGGTCGCTCGGCGCGGTCATGGCCGGCTTCTTGATCTGCTATCAGTTCAAGGAGCAGATCTACGGCTTCCTGGTGCACCCGCTCGCTGTCATCTTCGAGGGGCAGGAGGGGCGGCACCTGATCTACACCGGCTTGACCGAGGCCTTCTTTACCTATGTCAAGGTGTCGTTCTGGGCGGCGATCTGTCTCGCCTTCCCGGTCGTGGCGAGCCAGATCTGGAAATTCGTGGCACCCGGCCTCTACAAGAACGAGCGGCGGGCATTTTATCCCTACCTCTTCGCCACGCCGGTGCTGTTTACGATGGGCGGGGCGCTTGCGTATTTCGTCGTGATCCCGGTTGCGTGGCGCTTTTTTGTCAGCTTCGAATCGCCGACCGGGATCGACGGCGGGCTGCCGATTGTCCTCGAAGCGAAGGTCAACGAGTACCTGTCGCTGGTGATGACGTTGCTCCTGGGTTTTGGCATCGCCTTTCAGCTGCCGGTACTGTTGACCTTGATGGCGCGCGTCGGGCTCGTCACCTCTGCCGGCCTGGCCTCGAAACGGCGATATGCGATCGTCATCATGTTTGTCGTGGCAGCGGTGCTCACACCCCCCGACGTCGTCAGCCAGACGAGCCTCGCCATCCCGCTGATCATCCTGTTCGAGGCCTCGATCATCTCCTGCCGCATGGTGGAGAAGGCACGGGCTCGACGCGAGGCCGAAGAGGAGGCGGAGCTCGCCGGCAAGGCTAAGCCCGCCGCTGGCGGCTGACGTTGACGTTGCCGACCGATGGACGCGCCGCGGCCGGCCCTCTATATCCGATACCGCCATGCACGATCTCAGATGGGTCCGGGATAACCCGGAGGAATTCGACCGTGGCCTGACCCGGCGGGGTTTGCCGGCACGGGCGGAGGGGATACTCGCGCTCGACCGCGACTGGCGTGCTGCCGAGACGCGAGCGCAGGAGGCGCAGGCCCGACGTAATCGCATCTCGCGCGAAATCGGAGCTGCCAAGCAGCGCGGCGAAGACGCGGCGCCATTGCTGCGCCAAAGCCTCGAGGACAGGGAAGCCGAAACCGAGGCCGCTGCCGAGGCCGCCCGGCTGCGGGCGGAGATCGACGAGATCCTGGCCGAGTTGCCTAACCTGCCGGCCGAGGACGTGCCGGACGGTGCCGACGAAAGCGCGAATCGGGTATTGCGGCATCACGGCGAGGCGCCCCATTTCGATTTTGTCCCACTGGCGCACGAGGCGATCGGCGAGCGGCTCGGTCTGATGGATTTCGCCCGCGCCGGCAGGATGTCCGGGTCGCGCTTTGTCGTGCTGCGGGGGGCGCTGGCCCGGCTTGAGCGGGCGCTGGGCCAATTCATGCTCGATCTTCATACGACCGAGTTCGGCTATCTTGAGGTCTCGCCGCCCTTGCTGGTCCGCAAGGACGCCGTGTTCGGCACCGGTCAGCTGCCCAAGCTCGAGGAAGATCTGTTCCGCACCACCGACGGCAGCTATCTCGTCCCGACCGCCGAGGTGCCGCTGACCAACCTTGTCGCCGGCGAAGTTCTGGACGAGCGCCTCCTGCCGCTGCGCTACACCGCCTGGACACCGTGCTTCCGCTCGGAGGCAGGCGCCGCCGGCAAGGATACGCGCGGGATGATCCGCCAGCACCAGTTCGAGAAGGTCGAGCTCGTTTCGATCACCCGGCCAGAAGAGTCAGCAACCGAGCACGAACGCATGACGGCCTGCGCCGAGGAGGTCCTGAAGCGGCTCGGTTTGGCCTACCGGGTGGTACTGCTGTCCAGCGGCGATATGGGGTTTGCAGCGCAGAAGACATATGATTTGGAGGTCTGGCTGCCAGGGCAAGGCACCTATCGCGAGATTTCCAGCTGCTCGAATTGCGGCGCCTTTCAGGCGCAGCGGATGAAGGCGCGGTACCGCCCCACCGAAGGCCGAGGGACGGTGCCGGTGCACACCCTCAACGGCTCGGGTCTCGCCATCGGCCGCACCTTGATCGCGATCCTGGAGAACTTTCAGCGGCACAACGGTACCGTCGCGCTGCCGCCGGCATTGCAGCCATACATGGGAGGGCAGGAGGTCATCGCGCCCGATGGCTGAAAGCGGTCGGGTGAACCCTGCCGAATCGGGCTTCGCCGAGCCTGGGCTGATACCAAAGAAGCTGCGGCTGTTGATGGAGCTGCGCCGGGCGGGGATCGGTGACGCGCGGGTGCTCGGCGCGATCGAGAAAACACCGCGCGAGAAATTCGTGCCGCCGCCCTTCGAGGATCGAGCCTATGAGAATGTGGCCCTGCCGATCGGCCAGGGTCAAACTGTCAGCCAGCCCTATGTGGTGGCGCTGATGACGGAGAAACTGGAAGTACACGAGCGGCACCGGGTGATCGAGATCGGCACCGGCTCGGGGTACCAGACCGCCGTACTCGCGCGACTTTGCCGGCGGGTGTTCTCGATCGAGCGCCACCGTGATTTGCTGCGCGATGCCGAACGCCGATTCGCCGAGCTGCGCCTTCGCAACATAATCTGCCGGTTTGGCGACGGCTTGAAGGGTTGGCCGGAGCAGGCGCCCTACGATCGGGTCATCGTCACCGCTGCATCGGTCGATGTCCCGAAAATCCTCGCCGACGGGCTCGCGGCAGACGGGATCTTGGTTGCGCCCGTCGGGGAGGATCACCGCGATCAGCAGCTCCTCCGCATCCGCCGCAAAGATGACGGGTTTTCCACCGAAGATCTTGGCCTCGTGCGGTTCGTCCCGCTGATCGCGGGGCTTCCGCGGCGAAACGCCAGCCAAGGCTTGACATGAATCTGGCGTAGCGTACCAAATGTCGAGGTTCTTGCGCGTCGGGGGGCGTGCAGGGGGAAAGATGCGGAAAATCAGCGTTGGAGGATGCGGCGGAGCCTCAAGGGCGTGGGCTGCCGCCCTCGCGCTAATGGTCTCAGCTTGCGCCCCGCGACCCGACGGGCCTGCACCGGTGATCAACGGCGAAGCATCGGTCCCGACAGAGCCGGAACGGGTCAAGGTGCGCGCCGGGCAGACATTGTCCGGGCTCGCTCACGACTATCACGTCCCGATGCGCATCGTCGCCGAGGCGAATCACCTCTCTCCGCCCTACCGCATCGAGGTTGGCAGCACCTTGACTATTCCTCGGGCCGGTCAGCCAGCCGCCGGACCGCCGTCGGTGTCGTTGGCGGCGCTGCCTCCGCCAACGCCGGCGGCGGCAGCGGCTTTCCCCCGGATCGAGGCCACCGCACTCGACCGTCTTCCTCCCGCTTCGGCGGAGAAGCCGACTGCTGCTGCCGCAGCCCCGGCCGCGGCGGCGGCCGCGTCACCCACGGCGCCTCAGCCTGTACGGCCCGAGGCAAAGGCGGTTGGCGCGCCCCCGGCACCCGATGGTGCCCCGCCCGAGCCCCTTGCGGCAACGCCCGCGCCGGCCCCGCCGGTGCAGAGC
>DATNKF010000400.1:0-2856 GCA_035603555.1 Allostellaceae bacterium | reverse complement strand
TAAGGACTGTGTTCGCGGTAGCGCCATCGCCATGCGCCTGCACAGCCTTCAAAATTGCGTCGCTCATTGACACCGTGGGTGCTTGCTGGCGGCCTCGGGCCCTGCGCTTCCCACCAGCTTCTGGCGCAGCGTCCGCAGGGAGTGCTGATTCCGGGGATGTCGCCCAGTCATTCCGAGATTATGTCGCCCGGTGTTCCGACATGATGTCGCCTGGTTGAACGGCGTCCTGCTGGCGGTTGGTTTTTGCCGAGTAGCGGGGTGCTGGTCAATCCTTTACGGCTGATCTCGGTCGGGTTCGCCGCAGGCTGTCGCCGGCGAGATCGATGCGATGGGCGTTGTGGACGAGGCGGTCGAGAATGGCATCGGCATAGGTCGGGTCGCCGATCACCTCATGCCATTTGTCGACTGGGATCTGGCTAGTCAGGATGGTTGAGCGGCGGCCGTATCGTTCTTCGAGGATCTCGTAGAGATCGCGGCGCGCACTGCCGTCGAGCGGTTCGAGGCCCCAGTCGTCGAGGATCAGGAGCTGGGCACCGTTGAGACTGCGCATGACGCGGGCATAGCGGCCGTCGCCGCGGGCCAGGGCGAGATCAGCAAAGAGCTTAGGGACCCGGTGATAGAGCACCGAGCGGTTGTCGCGGCAGGCTTTGTGGCCGAGGGCGCAGGCAAGCCAACTTTTGCCGACACCGGTCGGCCCGCACAGGATCAGATTGTCGTGCACGTCGATCCATTCGCCGCCGGCGAGCTTGTGGAACAGCGCCCGATCGAGCCCGCGCGGGGCACGGTAATCGACGTCCTCGACGACGGCGTGATGGCGCAATCGGGCATAGCGCAGTCGGGCGGCGAGGCGCTTGTCGCGGCGATGGGTGACCTCGCGATCGACGAGCAAGCCGAGCCAATCGGCGTGGGTCAGGGTTGCGCCTTCGCCGGAGGCTTCGAGTTCAGCGAAGGCTTGGGCCATGCCGGAAAGCCCAAGTTTGGCGAGCTGGTCGAGCATCGGATGGGTCAGCAACGTCCATTCTCCTAAACCGGTTAATGGTAGTAGCGGGGTCCGCGGATATTGGGGTGCAGGACTGGCACACCATTGGCGGGCCGTCTTTGCGCCGGTTGACGATCGAGCTTGTTGTCGAGGATCGAACGCACCGAGCCGTAGGTCAGCGTGCCGATCTCGATGGCGCGCGCTGCCGCTGCTTCGAGACGCTCGGCGCCGAACGGACGCACCAGGCGCACGATGCCGAGACAGGAGCGGAAGCCTTGTTCGGGGTGGGGCCGGCGCTCCAGGATCAGTTCGCACAACGCCGCCGTCGCGGGGCCGATCGCAGCGGCTTCGTGGCGAATGCGCTCGACGGTCCAGTCGGCGTAACGCCGGTGGCTCGACGGCATGTGATCGGCGACGGTGGTGTGCCGATGATTGCCGCTGGAGCGCAGATGCGCGGCGATCCGCTCGCCCTTGAGAAAGACCTCGACGGTGCGCGGCGTCAGCCGGACCTCGACCTCGCGACGGGCAAAGCGGTAGGGGACGCTGTAGAAGTGAGCCTCGACGTCGACATGATAATCGAGGCCGACCCGTCGCAGCCGCCATTCGGCGAAGCAATAGGCCTCGCCGGGCAATTCCTTGAGATGCAGCCGATCTAGTTCCTCGAGCAGCGCGCGGCGGGTAACGCCGAGGCGGCGGATCAGCCGTTCCTCGTTGAGCTGCCGCAGCATCTCACCGATCGTCGCGTTGAGTTCAGCCAGGCTGTAAAACCGGCGATGACGCAGCCGCCCGAGCAGCCAGCGTTCGATGATCAGCACCGCGGCTTCGACCTTGGCCTTGTCGCGCGGCCGGCGCGGTCGGGCCGGGAGGACCGCCGTGCCGTAATGCGCCGCCATCTCGGCGTAGGTGCGGTTGACCTGCGGCTCATAGAGGCAGGCCTTGATCACGGCGACTTTGGTGTTGTCCGGCACCAGCAGGTTCGGCACGCCGCCGATCGCCTCGAAGGCGCGGGTATGGGCGCCGATCCAGTCGCCAAGCGCCTGGGTCCAGCTCGCCTCGGCATAGGTGAAGTTCGAGGCGCCCAGCACGGCGACGAAGATCTGCGCCGGCCGAGTCTTGCCACTCAGCCGGTCGATGATCACCGGCACCGTGTCGCCGGCATAGTCGACAAACAGCTTGTCGCCGCCGGCGTGGCTCTGCCGCATGGTGACCGAGAGCCGAGCGGCCCAGGCGCGGTACAGCTCACAGAAGCGCGAATAGCGGTAGCCCTCGGGGTCCCGCTCGATGTACTCGTCCCACAGGATCTGCAGCGTGACGTGCTTGCGTTTTAGCTCGCGGTGAACCGCCGCCCAATCGGGCTCGGCGAGGCGTCGGTGGCCCTGCTTCTTACCGACCGCGGTGAAGAGCTGCTCCTCCAGCGCGGTGTCGGTCATCTCGGGCGGCAACGGCCAGCCGAGCCCAGCGGCGGCAAGCCGCTTCAATGTCAGCCGGACCGTCGACGACGCCACGCCCACCCGGCGGGCGATCTCGTTGATTGCCACCCCGGCCGTCTTCAAACGAAGCACATCGCGCACTTGGCGCATCGCGGTCCTCTCTGCTGGCATCGTCCCCTCCCATGGCAAGCCAAAGGAGCGGACGCTAAGCGGGCCAGCAGAGACGCCGTGCGACCGGTGACTATCCGGGCGACATCATCCCGGAATAGCGGGCGAAATCATCTCGGAACGTCGAGCGAGATCAAATCGGAATGGCGGGCGAGATCACTCCGGATTCGCGGGCGACTTCCCCCGGAATCCGCATAGCAGGGAATAATCCGTGACAGCTGGGTCGTCCCAAGATCGGCTATCGTCCACACCTATGGATCGCATAGCCCCCGACAAGCG
>DATNKF010000399.1:0-6243 GCA_035603555.1 Allostellaceae bacterium | reverse complement strand
TACCCGAACGGGTTACCAAGATTGACGCACAGATCGCGGTTCGAGAGTATTACTCGATGAAAAAGCGGATCATAACCATCGCGGGATCACTTGGATCAGGCAAATCCTCGACCGCGAAGGCGGTCGCCTCGGCACTTGGATTTCGGCATTTTTCCTCCGGCGACCTTTTCCGGCAGCTTGCGGTCGAGCGGGGCGAATCGATCGAAGCAATGAATATTTCGGCAGAGGTACAGCGTGATATCGATCTCAAGGTAGATAGCTTACTTCAAGAGATGTACCGCGCGGACGAAAAGCTTGTTATTGATTCGCGCATGGCGTGGCATTGGATGCCACTTTCGTTCAAAGTGTTTCTCGCGGTCGATCCGGATACGGCTGCCGAGCGCATCTTCAATCATCTGCAAGAAGAAGGACGAATGAGCGAGGATGCGACTTCCGTTCAAGAAGTGCGCAAAAGCATAGATCGGAGATTTGCAAGCGAGCAGAAGCGGTACGCTGCCCTCTACGGAGTCAATGCGACCGATCCGTTGAATTTTGATGTCGTAATCAATACAAAGCACAACGACTTAAAAACAGTAACAGCAATCGTGGACGCCGCATACCATGCGTGGCGAACCGGAGAAGAAAAGTTGTAATAGAAGAGGACAAGCAGAAACCCGCCTTCGGATCGTCATTCGATGTTTTGCACCTGCTCGCGAAACTGCTCGACCCCGGCCTTCAGCGACAGCCCGATGCGCGTCAGGTCGATATCGGCCGATTTTGCGCACAGCGTGTTGGCTTCTCGGTTCAATTCTTGACAGAGGAAATCCAGCCGCCGGCCGATGGCCTCCCCTTGCCCCAGCAGCTCGCCGGCCTGATCGAGGTGGGCGCGCAGCCGCTCGAGCTCCTCGCGGACATCCGAGCGGGTCACCAGCATCGCCATCTCCTGGGCGACCCGCTCCTCCGGAATTCCCGAAACGAGATCGGTTAGGCTCGCCAGCATTTTCAGCAGCCTCTCCCGAATCGCCGCCGGTTGAGCGGCCGCGCATCCTTCCGCCGCCGCGACGAGCGACGTCAGGTCTTCCAACTGGCCCTGCAACAGCGCTGCCAACCGCGCACCCTCCTCGGCTCTTGCCATTGCCAGCCGGTCGAGTGCTGTCGCCCAACCGTCGAGCACCGCGAGGCGGCGCTTCTCGAGCACCGCATCGTCTTCGTCGTCAACAGTCTCGACAACGCCGCGCAGCGCCAGCAGGCCGTCAAGACGGGGTGGGGCCGCCTCGATTTCGGCTGCGAGTTCGTTCATCAGGCGAAGGAATTGAGTCAAGGTCTCGCGGTTGATCCGCACTGCCGCCGGCGCTATGCGGGTAACAGCGAGGTTGGCAGAGAAATTACCGCGGCGGAAACGCTGGGCCACCATGGCGCGCAGTTGCGGTTCCAGCGCATCGAAGCCGGGGACCAGCCGAAGCCGTAGGTCGAGCGACTTGCCGTTGACGCTCTTGACCTCCCACACCCACGAGATGCCCAGCCCTTCACCGTCAGCGCGGGCGAACCCCGTCATGCTGGTAGCGCTCACACCGGCACTGCCTTTTCCTGTCGACCCTCCGATGGTATTGGCAACGGTCCCAATCTCGACACGCTGCGAGCTTGGCTCAGGGCGGACCGGTGAAAATCAGAGACGCGTTGGTCCCGCCGAAACCGAAGGAATTGGTAAGCGCATACCTCACCCTGCGCTCCTTCGCCCGCTTCGGCACCAGATCGACGTCGCAGGACGGCGACGGATTGTCGAGGTTCAAGGTCGGCGGCACCACTCCGTCGCGGATTGCAAGGATCGAGAAGATCGCCTCGACACTCCCAGCGGCGCCAAGCAGATGTCCGATCGCCGACTTGGTCGAGGACATCGACAGCGCGTATGCATGCCCGCCGAACAGCCGCTTGACGGCACCGAGTTCAATCTCGTCGCCGAGCGGTGTCGAGGTCCCGTGCGCGTTGATGTAATCGATCTTGTCCGGCGGCAAGCCCGCGCGCTTCAGAGCATTGCGCATCGAGCGGAAGGCGCCTTTGCCGTCCTCCGAGGGAGCGGTCAGGTGGAAGGCGTCCGACGACATTCCGTAGCCGATAACTTCGGCATAGATCCTCGCTCCGCGCACTCGCGCGTGCTCGTACTCCTCGAGGACAAGGATGCCAGCGCCTTCTCCCATCACAAAACCGTCGCGTTCCCGGTCCCAGGGTCGGGAGGCGCGCGGCGGATCGTGGTTGAAACCCGTCGACAGGGCGCGTGCCGCCGCAAAGCCCGCCAGCCCCAATCGGCACACCGCGGCTTCGGTGCCGCCGCAGACCATTACATCGGCATCGTCCAGCATGATCAGCCGCGCTGCATCACCGATCGCATGAGCCCCACTGGAACAGGCCGTGACTACGGCGTGGTTTGGGCCGGTGAAACCGTAACGGATCGAGACATGGCCGGAAGCCAGGTTGATCAGATTCGCGGGAATGAAAAACGGCGACAGGCGGCGCGGACCGCGCTCGTGCAAGGTTAGCGCCCCGTCGGTAATGCCCGGAAGCCCCCCGATGCCAGAGCCGATCATGACGCCCGTGCGCTCGCAGGCTTCTTCGCTGTCCGGGCGCCAGTTTGCATCCTCGACCGCCTGGGCGGCCGCCGCCAACGCATAGACGATGAACCCATCCATCTTGCGCTGATCCTTGGGCGGCACCCAATCATCGGCATTGAACAGCCCCGACGCGGTATCGCCACGGGGCACTTGGGCGGCGATCCTCGCGGGCAAGTCAGAAACTTCGAAGGACTGGATTGCTCGGATGCCTGATTCGCCCGCAGTCAGGCTGCTCCAGTTGCGGTCCAGGCCGATACCGAGGGGCGTCACGAGCCCCATCCCGGTCACGACGACGCGCCGCATCCCTACTCTCGCGGCTTAAAGGACAAACGACCGCTCAACTGCCGGACGGGCGCGACCCAGAGGTGGCGTATCCGAAATCGAGTAGTTATCGAAAGGCTCAACTGTGGGATTCGATGAAATTGACGGCATCCTTGACCGTTACGATCTTCTCGGCCGCATCATCCGGGATCTCGCATCCGAATTCCTCCTCGAACGCCATCACGAGCTCGACCGTATCGAGGCTGTCGGCACCCAGATCGTCGATAAAACTGGCGTTTTCGGTCACCTTCGATTCGTCGACGCCCAAATGCTCGACGACGATCTTTTTGACCCGCTCGTTGACGTCACTCATCCGTCCTCTTCCTCGCTGAATTGCTTGAGAATCGCTTCGGCACTAGGGTCCCCGGCGTCATCCGCCGTCATGGTGTTACCACCGGGGCCATACAGAAGGCGCGAATCCCATAGCACGATTTCGCCTGCCGCGCCAATTCGGCGGCCCGGGCCTTTATAGCATGGCCATACCGCCATTGACGTGCAATGTTTGACCAGTGACATAGGCTGCTTCAGGGCTCGCGAGATAGAGGACGGCGACAGCGACCTCCTCGGGCGTACCGAACCGACCAGCGGGGATCGCCCCGAGCAGCCGCGCTTGCTGCTCCGCCGTGAGCTTGTCGGTCATCGCCGTAACGATCGCGCCGGGCGCAACGCAATTTACGGTTATGCCGCGAGCGGCGACCTCGGCGGCTATCGACTTTGACATGCCGATCATTGCCGCTTTGGCGGCTGCGTAGTTGGCTTGTCCGGGATTGCCGGTAAGCGCGACGACCGAGGTTATCCCGATGACGCGACCATGCCTTCGCCGCACCATGCCGCGGAGAGCCAGCCGGATGAGCCGGAAAGCGGCGGTCAGATTGACGTCAAGAACGGCCTGAAAGTCGGCGTCGGTCATCCGCAGCATTAGAGCGTCGCGCGTGAGGCCGGCATTGTTGACGAGAATGTCGACCCGGCTCATCGCCGTCTCGGCCTCCTTGACCAGGCGATCTGGGGCTGCCGGGTCGGAAAGATCGGCCAATCCCACGTGAGCGCGTTCGCCGAGCTCCGCCGCCAGCGCCTGCAGAGCGCTCGCCC
Source organism: Allostellaceae bacterium (assembly GCA_035603555.1). Lineage (GTDB taxonomy): Bacteria > Pseudomonadota > Alphaproteobacteria > ATCC43930 > CGMCC-115725 > AP-15. The sequence continues at coordinate 2,248 of DATNKF010000399.1, read as the reverse complement.
GCGTGCCGGCCAGCATGACCTGCGCTCCGCGATGGTACAGAGCCCGGGCGATTGCCCCGCCGATGCCACCGGAGGCTCCGGTCACCAGGGCGGTCTGACCTGACAGATCGAACATCGAAGGACCCAGGGCGGCAATGGTAGGTGACATCCGAGCCTGCGGCTCAGAACTCCTTGATCAGCGCTTCGATCTCGCCGGGCGTGCCGACTGAGCGGGTTGCCAGCGTTGGGTCGATTCGCCTAACCAGACCGGCAAGCACGCGACCAGTCCCAATTTCGGCGACTTCCTCAACCTCCGCCGTCCCCAGAAAGAGCACGCTTTCGCGCCACCGCACCATCGCCGTAACCTGACCGACGAGCTGACGTTTGATCTCCGCCGGATCGTTGATCTCGGATGCCGACAAATTAGTGACGAGCGGCACCACCGGTGGGCGCAGCGCCGCCTCATCGAGCGCCTTCTGCATGACTTCGGCGGCCGGCGCCATCAGCGGGGAATGAAAGGGGGCGCTAACTGGTAGGACGATCGACCTGCACGCCTGTCGTTCGCGGGCGATTGCCATCGCCCGCTCGACAGCGTGGCGGTGTCCACTAACGACAACTTGTCCTGGGGCATTGTCGTTGGCCACAACGCATACCTCATCCGGGCCGGCGACTGCGGCCGCCGCGATCGTCCGCGCCGCTTCGACATCCAAACCCAGCAGCGCCGCCATCGCCCCTTCGCCGGGCGGCACGGCTTTCTGCATTATCCGTCCCCGCAGTTTGACGAGGCGCGCGGCGGTGCCGACCGAGAGAGCGCGCGCCGCCGCCAACGCCGAATATTCGCCTAGCGAGTGTCCGGCCACGTAGGCAACATGGCGGCCAAATACGAGGCCGCCTTCCTCTTCGAGAACCCGGATCACCGCAAGGCTCGCCGCCAGCAGCGCGGGTTGGGCGTTTTCGGTGAGGATAAGATCGCTTTCCGGCCCTTCGAACATCAGCTGCGAGAGACGCTGCGACAACGCCTCGTCGACTTCGGCGAAGAGATAGCGGGCCGCGGAAAACGCGTCAGCGAGGTGACGCCCCATCCCGACCGCTTGGGACCCCTGCCCGGGAAAGACGAAGGCGCGCTTCATTCGGAAGGTTCCCCACCCATCCAGCACTGGGCCGGACGTTTCCCCACATGGTCATAGACCCGCCGCAGCCCGTGTCAAGGAGCGCCGTTGCGGGCGCCTGAGGGGCTGCGGGAATTCCCTGCTATCAGGGAAAAAAGTTGATTGCGCGCTGGTACGTGATCTGTTCAATGGACGAAGATCCTTATAAAGCCGGTACTTGCATATCGATTGGGCGCACTTCGGCAGCGGAATTCTTCGCGCCCCAGCAGGGAAAGAGCAGGGGAATTGCGCGCACTGGCGTTTTGCCGCAGCCCCAGGCGCCACCTCCACACCTCGCCATAATGAAACAGATCATACGACTCAATCTCGACGCCAATATGGCGAAGGGCGCCGGCGCGCGGCGCCACAACAGTCATCACTGCTCCAGGCTCAGCGCGACCTTGCGGAAGCGGTCGAGCGCCGCTTCGAGGTTTTCGACAATTTCGGCGGCGATCTCGTCGGGCGGCGGCAAGAGGTCGGGGTCGTCGAGCGTGTCGTCCTTCAGCCAGAAGATGTCGAGGTTGACCTTGTCGCGCCCGACGAGCTCCGCATGGGCAAAGCGCCGGAAGCGGTCGGCCTCGGTGCGCTCGTGCCGCCGGCCCGATTTGTAGCAGACGACGAAATCGTCGAGGTCGGCCCGCGTCATCGGCCGCTCCTTCAACGTGAAGCGCTGGTTGGTGCGCAGATCATAGATCCACAAATCCTTGGTATTCGGCTCGGCTGAGACCCGCTTTTTGTCGAAGAACAATACGTTCGCCTTGACACCCTGCTTATAGAAAATGCCGGTCGGCAGTCTTACGAGGGTGTGGAACTCGAAATTGTGCAATAACCGGCGGCGGATCGTCTCGCCGGCGCCGCCCTCGAACAGCACATTGTCGGGCATCACGACGGCGGCTCTGCCGTTCTCGGCCAGCACGGTCATGATGTGCTGCAGGAAATTCAGTTGCTTGTTCGAGGTCGTCACGAAGAAGTCCTGGCGGTCGTAGTCCTCGCGCTCGGTATCGATCTCGCCGTCGTCGCGGACGATCCGGTAGCTCTGCTTTTTGCCGAAAGGCGGATTGGTCAGGATCAGATCGAAGGTCTGCCCGCCGGCGCCGAGCAACGCATCGCGGGCCTCGATC
>DATNKF010000398.1:0-3728 GCA_035603555.1 Allostellaceae bacterium | reverse complement strand
GTCACGTCACCCTGCCTCAGCTGTCGCCTTTCTTTATGATTGCGTCGCGCACCGGGCTCGCGCTGATCTGGAAAATCGTGCTGGTGGTCGAGCTCCTCGGCCGACCCGACGGTATCGGATACGCGATCCAGATGTTCTTCCAGCTGTTCGACGTGAAGCGCCTGATCGCCTATTCCCTGGCCTTTGTCGCCGTCGTGCTGGTGATCGAGTGGGGCATCCTGCAGCCGTTCGAACGTCGGCTGACGAGATGGCGCCGGTGACCGTCGGAATTTCCATTAATGTTTCGGAGAAACGATACGCGGGCCATCGGCCGATCATTGCGCTCCGCAACCTGGAAACGCGTATTGCACCGGGCGAATTCTGCGTCGTCACCGGGCCTTCCGGCTGCGGCAAGACAACCCTCCTCAACATCGTTGCCGGTCTCGACAAAGACTTCCGCGGCGCTCTCGGATTCGAGCCGGCAGGCGGGCGTTTGCCGCGCATCGGCTATGTCTTTCAAAACCCGCGTCTGCTGCCCTGGCGAACCGTGCGCGAGAATGTCGCGCTGGTGCGGCCGCACGACCACGACCGGTTCGAGGTGGAGAGACTTCTTGCCGAAGTCGGCTTGGCCGATGCCGCCGACATCTATCCGACGCGGCTATCGGGCGGCATGGCCCGGCGCGCGGCACTCGCCCGCGCCTTTGCCATCACGCCCGACCTGCTCTTGATGGACGAGCCCTTTGTGTCGCTCGACGGGCCAGCCGCGGATCGGCTACGCGGGCTGCTCGTCCGCCTAGTGACGTCGCGGCCCGTGACCGTGCTCTTTGTCACTCACGAACTCGGCGAGGCGGTGGCACTTGCCGATCGGGTGCTCGTATTGTCGCCGGCGCCGGGACGGATCGTAGCCGAGATGCCGATCCCGTTGCCGCGCGAGCGGCGACACGACGGGGATACACTGGCGGCATTGCGGGCCGAACTCGCGCGTCTTGCCGGAATTCAGCCTGGCCGCAGCAGCCTCAGGATCCCGTCGAGCTGATCGAGGCTCGCGTAGTGGAGGGTCAGCGATCCGCCGCGCTTTTTTTGTTCGAGAGTGACGCGCAGCCCGAGCACCGCTCCCAGCTCACGCTCGAGCGCCAGCGTGTTGGCGTCGCGCGGCTGCCGGCGGGCCGCCCCCAGCGTCTCGGCGCGGCGCTGGACGAGCCGCTCGGTAGCGCGGACATTGAGCCCGCGGCGCACGACTTCGGCGGCGAGTGCGGCCGGATCCGCCGCCGCGAGCAACGCCCGTGCGTGGCCGGCGGAGAGCTCTCCCTCGTCGAGTTGGCGGCGCACCGGCGCCGGCAGGGACAACAGCCGCATCGTATTGGCCACATGGCTGCGGCTCTTGCCGACCGCATCGGCAAGGCTCGCCTGAGTGCGGCCGAACTCGCCCATCAGCCGGCTATAGGCCTCCGCCTCCTCCAGCGGCGACAGATCCTCGCGCTGGAGGTTCTCCACCAATGCGATTTCGAGCGCCTCGAAGTCGGTGATCCGTCGAATGAGGACCGGGACCTCATGCAGCCCGACCCGTTGCGCCGCCCGCCACCGCCGCTCACCGGCCACCAGCTCGAAATCGGCCTCCTCGCCCGAGAGGGGCCGCACCAGCAATGGCTGGAGTATGCCCTTCTCCCGGATCGACTGCGCCAGCGCGTCGAGCTCGGCCTCGGCAAATCGCCGCCGCGGCTGGAGTGCCCCCGGCCTGATCAGCTCGATCGGCACGAGGCGCTGCGGCATCCCATCGCCCGCCGGATCCGCCTCGCCCTCGCCGAAGAGTGCTGCGAGACCTCGCCCGAGTTGCCGCCGGGTCGCCCGCTCGCTCATTGCGGCCGCGGCTCGCTTCGCCGCAGGATCTCGGCCGCGAGCCGGATATAGGCCTGTGAGCCCGCGCAGCCGTGGTCATAGATCAGCACCGGCTTGCCGTGCGACGGCGCCTCGGCGATCCGCACATTGCGCGGGATCATCGTGTCGAAGACCTTGGCGCCGAGATGCCCGCGGACATCCGCCGCGACGAGATCGCAGAGATTGTTGCGCTGGTCGTACATGGTCAGCACCACACCCTGCAATTCAAGCCGCGGGTTGAGCGCCCGCTGAATTCGCTCGATCGTGCGCATCAGCTGGCTCAACCCTTCGAGCGCGTAGAATTCGCACTGTAGGGGCACAAGCGCCGAATCGGCCGCCACCAGGGCATTGATCGTCAAGAGGCTCAGGGACGGCGGACAATCGATCAGCACGTCGTCATAGTTGCCGACCCGACTGCGGATGGCCCGGCTCAGCAAAAACTCGCGGCGCTCGCGCGCGCTGAATTCGAGGTCGGCACCCGCCAGATCGGGTGACGCCGGAACCATGAAGAGGCGGGGAACCGCGGTTGCGACGGCGGCTTTTTCGAGCTCGGCCTCGCCGAGGATAAGCTCGTAGCTCGTCAGAGCCCGGGCGCGGCGCTCGACGCCCAGCCCGGTGCTGGCGTTGCCTTGCGCGTCGAGGTCGATGACCAGAATGCGATGGCCGGCAGCGGCCAATGCCGTCGCCAAATTGATCGCGGTCGTCGTCTTGCCGACGCCGCCCTTTTGGTTGGCGACCGCGACGATGCGGGCGCGGCGCACGGCCACCACGGCGCGCGGCAACGCCTCAGCCGTGGCTATGCTCACGGGCTACCTGTTGCAAGCGAAGAACGACCCCCCGCGGATCGGAACGGCTTTGGCAAAGCCTCGCTGTCATTGTCCAGTGTTTGCGAGCGAGGGTCAATTCATCCTCGACCCGTTCCCCTTTGAGAAACAGGCACTCCGTCTTGGCGGCGAGAAACGGCTCGGCGAGGCCGAGTAGCCGCTCAAGCGGCGCACAAGCGCGGGCGGTCACGACATCGACCGGGTGCGGCGGGACCGCTTGGATGCGGCACGGGCGAATCGTCACATCGACCTCGGTGATGCGCGCCGCCTCGCGCAGGAAGGCGCATTTTCGCGAATCCGCCTCGACCAGCTCCAGGCCCGGCACACCGAGAATCGCCAGGACGAGACCCGGAAAGCCCGCGCCGCTGCCGAGATCGATCACGCTCTCGACATTAACGGGAAGGAGGAGCCAGAGCTGCGCCGAATCAAGGATGTGCCGACGCCACAGATCGACGAGGGTATTGCGACCAACGAGGTTGATCCGCGCCGACCACCGGATCAACAGCGCGGCGTACGCCTCCAGCCGGGCAAGTGTTTCACGTGAAACAGGAACGATCTCGGCAAAGCCTTGCGGCCCGAGCGGAAGGCTCACGCCGCGCGTCGCTTGACATGCTTCAACAATGCCACCAGCGCCGCCGGCGTTACCCCCGAGATCCGTGCGGCGGCGCCGAGTGTTGCCGGCCGAGCCAACACGAGCTTGTCGCGGATCTCGCGCGACAGGCTGCCGACCCCGGCATAATCGAGATCGGGCGGGAGGAGCAGCGCCTCGTCGTTGCGGAACGCGGCGATGTCCTTTTGCTGGCGCTCGAGATAACCCGCGTAACGCGCGTCGATCTCGAGCTGCTCGGCGATTTCCGGGGTTAGCGCTCCGAGCTCCGGCCAGACATGTACGAGTCGCGCGATGTCGATTGTCGGATAAGCGAGGAGCTCCCCGGCACTCCGGGTGATACCGTCCGCGTTGACCGCGATGCCGTGGCGCGCCAATGCCGTGGGCGTCATCCGCAATTCTGCGAGATATTGCCGGGCTCGGGTCAGTGCCGTCATTTTCGC
>DATNKF010000397.1:0-5141 GCA_035603555.1 Allostellaceae bacterium | reverse complement strand
GGTGGGCGGCTGCTGCTCGGTATGGCGTCGGGGTGGTACCGCCGTGAGTTCGATGCGGTCGGGGTGCCGTTCGAGCAGCGCGGCCGGATCATGGACCGCAATCTGGAGATTCTGCGCCGGCTGTGGACCGAGGACCAGGTCGACGGGGAGTACCTGCCGCATCGCCTGCGCGGCGCCAACCTGTCTCCCAAACCTGCTCGGCTCCCGGTCGTGCTGATCGGCGGCTATGTCGAGCGCGTGCTCAAGCGGGCGGCACACAACGGCGGCTGGCTGACCTACTTCTACACCCCGGAAAGTTTCGCGCAATCCTGGGCCAAGGTGCGCGGCTTTGCCGAAGCTGCCGGGCGTGATCCTGACGCACTGCTCAACGCCAATCAGCTGCCGATCTATGTCGGCGCCTCGCGCGCAGCAGTCGAGGCGCCGCTGATGGAGTGGCTCGGCCAGGAATGGGATTACGCCGCCTGGAGCGAATCGACCAAGGATGCGGCGATCTTCGGGACGGTCGACGAGTGCGTCGCCCAGCTGCGCGCCCAGCTCGCCGCCGGGGTCCAGAAGCTGATCTTCATCCCCTACCGGTATCGAATGGATCAGGTCGAAATCATCGCGAAGGAGATCATCCCACGGCTGAGAGGCAAGCAATGACGCCAGATGATCGGGACGTTCTGCTGATCGTCGATGTCCAGAACGATTTCTGCCCCGGTGGAGCACTCGCCGTGCCCGACGGCGATGCGATCGTCCCGGCGGTCAACCGTCTTGCGAGATCCTTCGCTCATGTGATCTTGACTCAGGACTGGCACCCGCCGGGGCATGCTTCGTTTGCCAGCTCGCATCCCGGGAAGCGCCCGTTCGACGCGATCGAGGTCTCGTACGGCACGCAGATTCTGTGGCCGGACCACTGTGTCCAGGGGACCCAGGGGGCGAGCTTCCACCCAGAGCTCGACGTGCCCCATGCCGAGCTGGTAGTGCGCAAAGGGTTCAGGAGGGCGATCGACTCGTACTCGGCCTTTCGTGAGAACGATCGGCTTACTCCGACCGGGCTTGCCGGCTATCTGAGGGAGCGCGGGCTGGAACGCATCACGATGTGCGGGCTCGCCACCGATTTCTGCGTCGCCTTTTCTGCAGTCGATGGGCGGGAGGCGGGTTTCGCCGTCACCGTCGTGACCGGCGCCTGCCGCGGCATCGATATCGACGGCTCGGCGGCGCGAGCGATGCGCTCGATGAGCGAGGCCGGAGTGAGCGTCCGCGCCGAGTGAGAGGGCGTCTGCCCTCGTCAACTGCGGCGCGGCAGCGAGCGGCGTTCGACCTGGAAAGTGGGCTGCTTTCTCGGCGGCAGGCTGTGATAGGAGAAATCCGCGGACCTATCCTCCTCGCCGTCGGCTCGCGGGACCAGCCGGAGCGAGTGCCGCGGCGGTGGAGAACCGACGCGCGCGGGCTTCTTCGCCGCCGCCGGCCGTTCGCTGATGCGGACGTCGAGGGTGTACCCATGGATCTTGTTGCCGTTCATCGCGGCGACGGCGAGGTTGGCGGCACGCTCGGTCGCGATATCGACAAAGCCGTAACGCAGCCGTTTTCCGTTCGCCGGATCGCGGGCGATCGAAGCTCTCAACACCATCCCAAAGGAGTCGAAGGTTTCGGCCAGCTCATCGTCGGTGAACTCCGGAGGCAGGTTCGCAACAAAAACGTTACCGCGGAAACGATGCGATCTCATCCGCCTTCACCTTCGGTCGTTGGATCTGACAGTTATTGGGGGAACATGTCGGGCATCATGCCCGCAGGGAAATGTTCACTTCTGCATTGGTGCAATGCAGCATGGCAGCATTGCATAATCATCGTGCGCGACTTCCGCGCTGCTCTCTCTCGTTCGGGGAGTGTGCTTGCATGTCAAACGCAAATCGCGCGATTGTCGTCCTGCCCGAGCATCAACCTGAGGTAAGGATGATACCGCGTGAACGCTGCGCCTATTCGGCCATTGCCGACCGGCCGCCGCTCAAATTACCAAACAGCGCTCGGATCGTTGTTTGGACTGTTGTCAATCTCGAGTTCTGGTCCATCTCACGCCCGATGGCGCGACAGGTGCTGCCGGCACCGACCGGTGAGGTGTTTGTGCCGGATGTCCCGAACTGGTCCTGGCATGAATACGGCATGCGGGTCGGCGTCTGGCGTTTCTTCGATCTTTTCGCGCGGCTGGGAATCCGCCCGACCCTGTCGATAAACGCCCGCGTCTGCCGAGAATACCGTCGCGTCGCTCGGGCCGCGCGCGATGCGGGGTGGGAATTCATGGGCCACGCCTGGGAGCAGATGCCGATCCACAAGGTCGAGGATCAGGCGCAGATGATTGCCAGCTCGTTGGATACGCTCGAGCGCTTTGCCGGCACCCGGCCCGTCGGCTGGCTCGGCCCGGGTCTGACCGAGACCTACGATACGCCAGACCTCTTGGCTGCCGCCGGCATCAAGTACATCGGCGACTGGGTCTATGACGACGAGCCGACCGAAATTAAGACGACGCACGGCCCGCTCGTCACACTGCCGTATTCGGTCGAGCTCAACGACATCCCGATGATGCTGGTCCAGCATCACGAATCGCCGTATTTCACGCAGCGCTGCATCGACAGCTTCGAGCGGCTCTATCGCGAGGGAGCCGAGCGGGCGAAGATCATGGCGATCGCGATCCACCCCTATATCAGCGGCCAGCCGCACCGGATCAAATACCTCGAAGCCGTCTATGAGCACATCAGCCGCTACGAAGGCGTGCTGCACTGGAACGGGACCGAGATTCTCGATTGGTACCTGTCGACCAGGACGGAGCGGTGATTACCGCAGAGGGCGTCATGCTGCCGTCCGAGCGTCTCGATTTCTCGGCGATCAGCCAACGGCCGAAGCTCGCTCTGCCGAATGGCGCGAGGCTGGCGGTGTGGGTCATCGTCAATGTCGAGGAGTGGGATCCGACGCAGCCGATGCCGCGGACCGTGCTGACGCCGCCGGCGGGCGGCGCGCCGATGCCCGACATCCCGAACTGGGCCTGGCACGAATACGGCAACCGGGTCGGGTTCTGGCGTATGCTCGAGGTGCTCGATCATTTTCGCATCCGCGCCGTGCTGGCGATCAACGGCTCGGCGATCCAACGATATGCGCCGATTGCGCGCTCCGCCCTCGAGCGCAGCTGGGAATTCATCGGCCACGGCTTCACCCAGCAGAGCATGCAGAAGGTGGCCGACGAGCGCGACGATATCAGCAAGACGGCAGCGGCGATCCACGAGGCCACCGGCAAGCATCCGCGCGGCTGGCTCGGTCCGGGCCTGACCGAAACCTGGGAGACCCCTGACCTATTGGTCGAAGAGGGGTTCGAGTATGTCTGCGACTGGGTGCTCGACGACGAGCCGGTGCTGCTCAAGACCCGCACCACGCCGATCGTCAACCTCCCCTACACGCAGGAATGCAACGACGTGGCCATGATGCTGATCCAGCATCACAAGGCCAGCGAATACTACGACCGGGCGATCGACCAGTTCGAGCAGCTCTATGCCGACGCGGCCCAATCGGCGCGGATCATGGCGCTGGTGGTGCACCCCTACATCATGGGCACGCCGCACCGTCTGAAATATCTGCGCCAAGTGCTCGCCCGCATCCGCGACCGTCGCGACGTGCTGTTCTGGACCGGCGAAGAAATCCTCGACTGGTACCTCAGTGCTCAGAAAGTGTAGGGCGGAAAAGCGCAGCGTATTCCGCCGATTCTCGATAACGGCCGCTCCCTTTTGTCCACGGAAGGGCGGGGTCTCTCGGACTACCTCACCGCTGGCCGATGGCGGGGCCCGGCCTTCATGGCGGAAGGCGCTGCGCTTTTCCGCCCTACGCCCCTATCTGTGTGACAAATGCAGGCTGACGGCCGCCCGCGAGGGCTCAGTCGAGCCGGGTGAGCGCGTCGACCACTGCCGCCGGCTGTTCGACGATGACCATGTGACCGGCGGATGCGACCCGGATGAGCTCGGCGCCGGCAATCCCTCGACAAAGCGCATCGCCATAGGCCGGCCGGATCACCCGGTCGCTCTCGCCCCAGATCAGCACCGTCTTCGCCCCGATCCGATAGAGCCGTTCGTCGAGGCCGCGGTCGGGGATCGGGAACAACAGCTTGCCGGCCATCGCCAGTTGGCGGGCGTTGCGGATGAGGAAGGCCTCGAGAAACTTCGGGTCGTCGAGATCGCCGCCCGCCGTCATCATCCGCTCGCCGAGGGCCGGGTCGTGGAACAACAGAGCCGGCAGCTCATGCGGCAGCTTGGAGAAAAAATCGGGTATCGGGTGGTCGTCGAGCCATAGCCCTGCTGGAGCAATCAGACCGAGGCGCTCGACTTCGCGCGGCGCCACCGCCGCCATCTCGGCGGCGATCATCCCGCCCATCGAATGGCCGACCAGGATCGGCCGATCGAGCCTAAGGGCGTCGATCACGTCGAAGGTATGCAAGGTGACGCCGAGCATGTCGCGCAATCCCTCGGCGCCCTCGGAATCGCCGTAACCCGGAAGCAGCGGCGCGAACACATGCCAGCGTCGCGCGAGAGCCGCGAGAAACGGATCATCCTCGGTGATCCCGCCGGCGCTGTGCAGAAAGACCAGCGGCCGACCCTCGCCCGCCTCGAACACTTGGATCTTGCGGCGGCCTCCGGCGACATCGAGAAGGTAGGAGCGCATGCTCATCTCGCCCCCTCCGTGGTGATCGCTGCCGGGACCGCGCGCTGCGGGAGCGGATGGATCCAGAAGCGCTCGTCGCTCTCGTAATCTTTCCAAATCCCCTTGAGGTGGGGCATCACCTTCTTGGCGAATAGCTCTGTCGAGTGGCGCGTCTTCTCGGGCGGCATGTTGCCGACGTGAATACCGCAGATGATGTTGCCGACGCGCAATGTCTTGATCAGCTCCTCCATGCGCTCGCGCACGGTCTCTGGGCTGCCGGCGACGATGTAGCCGCGCTCGATCAGCTCGCCCCAGGAAAGGCTCGCCGCCTGGCCGAGATTGGGGCGGGCCATCTGGTTCAGGAATTCCGACTGGATGGTCTTGATCGTGCGGTACCCCGGAGCGTCGGCGAAGCCGGGGAAGACATGCAGGCAGCGATTGAAGAAGTAGGAGACGTGCGGCGAGTAGAGCCGCTCCGCCTC
>DATNKF010000396.1:0-10418 GCA_035603555.1 Allostellaceae bacterium | reverse complement strand
GATCGTCCGCGGCCAAGCCAACCTGCTCGAGGATGTGACCGCGCTCACCGATCTTGAAAGGCTGCGCGCTCTATTCGAAATGCTCGAAACCCGCGAGACGATGCTGCGTCTGCTGGATGCCAGCAAGCAGGGTGAGGGGGTGCAGATTTTCATCGGCGCCCAGAGCCACCTCTTCGGGGTCACCGGCTGCTCGGTCGTTATTGCACCCTACCACAACAGCCGGGAGCAGATCGTCGGCGCGATCGGGGTCATCGGCCCCACCCGACTCAACTATGCCCGGATCATTCCTATGGTCGACTACACCGCCAAGGTGATCGGGCGCCTAATCGGATAGGACCAGTGATGAACGATACCGGAAAGGAGCAGAAGACAGTGCCTGCTGGAGGGGGACCGGCTGAAGAGGAGACAGCGGCGAACAACAACATCGAGGAGACCGCCGAGGAGCCGGCTGCGGCCGAAGAACTCTCGCCCGAGGCCCGCGTGGCCGCACTCGAAGCGGAGCTTGCCGAGCAGAAGGATCGCCTGTTGCGGGCGCTGGCGGAGACTGAGAACGTACGCCGCCGCGGCCAGCGCGAACGCGAAGATGCGTCGAAATATGCGATCGCGGGCTTCGCCAAAGAGCTGCTCTCGGTGGCCGACAATTTGCGCCGAGCGCTCGACAGCCTGCCGGCGGAGGAGCGCAGGGACCAACGCACGGGGAGCCTTCTTGAAGGCGTCGAGGCGACCGAGCGCGAGCTCCTCGCGGTCTTCGAGAGAAACGGCGTTCGCCGCATCGATCCCGACGGCGAGCGCTTCGACCACAATTTTCATCAGGCAATCTTCGAGGCCGAACGGCCGGGCAAGCGCGCCGGCACGATCATCGAGGTGCTGCAGCCCGGGTATGTCTTGCACGACCGCCTGCTGCGGCCCGCAATGGTTGGCGTTGCCAAGGAAACGCCCAAGCCGGAGGAGCCTGTCGAATCCGCCGATACGGTTGCGTGAGCGCGGCCTAACCGGTGCGTCCTAACCGGTTGTAGCGATCTGAGGCCCCACATATATAACCCCCAACCACAGTCAGGGGATGACTGATCAATCACTTTCCGGGGGATCGGGACGGTGCTTCCCCGGGCCGTCCGGTCCTGCTTTTGTAATGAGGTGTCCATGAGCAAGGTCATCGGTATCGATCTCGGCACGACAAATTCTTGTGTCGCCGTAATGGAGGGCAGAAGCGCCAAGGTCATCGAGAACAGCGAGGGCATGCGGACGACGCCCTCCATGGTGGCGTTCACCGAATCGGGAGAGCGCCTGGTCGGCCAATCGGCAAAGCGCCAGGCGGTGACAAATCCCGAGAACACGTTCTTTGCCATCAAGCGTCTGATCGGCCGTCGCTTCACGGATCCAATGGTCAAAAAGGACATGGATCTCGTCCCCTACAAGATCATCACCGGCGACAATGGCGACGCTTGGGTCGAAAGTCGCGGCAAGAAATATGCCCCGTCTCAGATCAGCGCTTTTATTCTGCAGAAGATGAAGGAGACGGCCGAGGCTTATCTCGGTGAGATCGTCACGCAGGCGGTCATTACCGTTCCGGCGTATTTCAACGACAGCCAGCGCCAAGCCACCAAGGACGCAGGAAGAATTGCCGGGCTCGAAGTATTACGCATCATCAACGAACCGACCGCGGCGGCGCTCGCCTACGGGATGGAAAGGAAGGGCAGCGGCACGATCGCGGTCTACGACCTCGGCGGCGGCACCTTCGACATCTCGACCCTCGAGATCGGCGACGGCGTTTTCGAGGTCAAGTCAACCAATGGCGACACCTTCCTCGGCGGCGAGGACTTTGACAAGAAAATCATCGACTACCTCGCTGACGAGTTCCGCAAGGAGCAGGGAATCGATCTGCGCAACGACCGCCTCGCCCTGCAGCGGCTCAAGGAGGCGGCGGAAAAGGCGAAGATTGAGCTCTCGTCATCGGTGCAGACCGACGTCAACCTGCCGTTCATCACCGCGGACCAGCACGGGCCCAAACATCTCAACATCAAGCTGACCCGTTCGAAGCTCGAAGCGCTGGTAGACGATCTGATCCAGCGCACCATCGGCCCGTGCGGCAATGCCCTCAAGGATGCCGGGCTCAGAGCCTCCGAAATCGACGAGGTGATCCTGGTTGGCGGCATGACCCGCATGCCCAAGGTCATCGAGACGGTCAAGCAGTTCTTTGGCAAGGAGCCGAACCGCAGCGTTAACCCGGACGAGGTTGTGGCCATCGGCGCAGCGATCCAGGCGGGCGTCTTAAAGGGCGAGGTCAAGGATGTCCTCCTCCTCGACGTTACCCCGTTGTCGCTCGGTATCGAAACCCTGGGTGGAGTGTTCACGCGGCTGATTGATCGCAACACGACGATACCGACCAAGAAGAGCCAGACCTTCTCGACGGCCGAGGACAATCAGACGGCGGTCACGATCCGGGTCTTCCAAGGCGAACGGGAGATGGCGGCGGACAACAAGCTGCTCGGCCAGTTCGACTTGGTCGGCATCCCGTCGGCGCCGCGCGGCATGCCGCAGGTCGAGGTGACTTTCGACATCGACGCCAACGGCATCGTTAATGTCTCGGCCAAGGACAAGGCGACGGGCAAGGAGCAGCAGATCCGCATCCAAGCGTCGGGCGGCTTGTCGGAGGTGGATATCGACCGCATGGTCAAGGATGCCGAAGCGCATGCCGAGGAAGACAAGCGCAAGCGCGAGCTGGTCGAGGCGAAAAACAGCGCCGATGCGCTGATCCATACGACCGAGCGGACCCTGAGCGAAGCTGGCGACAAGGTTTCCGAAGCAGACAAGGATGCCGTGCGGCAAGCAATCCAAGCGCTGAAAGACACTCTCGCCAGCGATAGCACCGAAGAGATCAAGGCCAAGACCGAGGCCTTGGCGCAGGCTTCGATGAAAGTCGGCGAGGCGCTCTATAAAGCCCAGCAGGCGCAACAGGCCGGCGCTGGCGAAGGTGGTCCGCCTCCCGGCGGCCAAGCCTCCGGCGGCGCCGCGGGCGGCGGCAGCGACAAGGTTGTCGACGCGGATTTCGAGGAGGTCGACGACCACAAGAAGCGCGGCTCCGCATAGCGCCTCGTCACCGAGATGGGGATCGGATGCGACTACCCCGGCGGGGTCTTCCGCCGGGGTAGGGCGTGGTGGCAAGCCCTTTAATCGAGCGCCCGTCGGTCATGGCTAAACAGGACTTTTACGAGATCCTCGGCGTCTCCAAATCGGCGAACGCCGACGAGCTCAAGCGGGCTTATCGCAAGCTCGCGATGCAGTATCACCCCGATCGCAATGCCGGCGACAAGGGAGCCGAGCAAAAGTTCAAGGACCTCAACGAAGCCTACGACATCCTCAAGGACGATCAAAAGCGCGCCGCCTATGATCGCTTCGGCCATGCCGCCTTCGAACAAGGCGGTGGGCGAGGCCCAGGGGATTTCGGCTTCGCCGCGGGCGGGTTTGCCGACATCTTCGACGAAATGTTCGGCGAGTTCATGGGCGGACGGCGCGGCCAAGGCGGGCCGAGCCGCGGCAACGACCTGCGCTACAACCTCGAGATTTCGCTCGAGGAGGCCTTCCGCGGCAAGCAGACGACGATCCGCGTGTCGACCCTGGTCGGCTGCGAGCAGTGCAAAGGGACCGGTGCAGAGGCTGGGTCCAAGCCGGTGACCTGCCCGACCTGCCACGGTCGCGGTCGCGTCCGCGCCCAGCAGGGCTTCTTCACCATCGAGCGGACCTGCACCGGCTGCCAGGGTGCCGGACGGGTGATCGACAATCCCTGCAAGACATGCGGCGGCCAGGGCCGGACGAGGCGCGAGAAGACGCTGTCGGTCAGTATACCGGCCGGGGTCGAGGACGGCATCCGCATCCGTCTCGGGGGAGAAGGCGAGGTCGGCATCCGCGGCGCTTCGGCGGGCGATCTCTTCATCTTCATCAGCGTCACCCCCCATCGGATCTTCCAGCGCGACGGCGCCAACATCCATTGCCGGGTGCCGCTCCCGATCACGACGGCGGCGCTCGGCGGCACGATCGAGGTGCCGACCGTGGATGGCAGCCGGACGCGCGTTACGGTGCCGGCGGGAACGCAATCGGGGCACCAGTTCCGCCTCCGGTCGAAGGGGATGACGGTGCTGCGGTCGGCTGCCCGCGGCGACATGTTCATCGAGGCGGTTGTCGAGACCCCGGTAAATCTGAGCAAGCGGCAGCAGGAGCTGCTGCGCGAATTCGAAAAGGAAGGCGAGAACCGCCGCACCCATCCCGAAAGCGAAGGCTTCTTCGCCCGGGTCAAGGAATTCTTCGCGGATCTGCGGGAGTAGAACTGTCCCCCTAAGGATTCCTCTCCGCCATCGTAATACCCCTTGGCCGGCCTTGTGCCGGCCATTCACGTCTTCTCTGGTCGACTACTCCGCGGCGACGCGCTCGCGCCGGGTCTCTGGCGGCGCGGCTTCGTTCCCTTTCGCCAGTACCGCTTCGAGGGTGCTACGGATCTCTGTGAGCTTCGCCGGCTGCTCGACCTTGTGGCCGAACAAATTCTTGACATAGAAGACGTCCACGACCTTCTCGCCGTAGGTCGAGATTTTAGCGCTCGAGATCTGCAGATTAAGCCGCGTCAGCTCGCGGGTCACTTCATAGAGCAGGCCGGGCCGGTCGCGGCCGTTGACTTCGATGACCGTGTGCGAGGCGCTCGCCTTGTTGTCGACGAGCACGCGCGGCATCACCGTGAAAACCTGCGTTCGGCTTGGGAACGCGGGTGGCCGGGCGAACTCGCGATGCGGCTTCAGATCCCCGGTCAGCACATTCTCGAAGATTACTGCCAGCCTGGCGAGCTTATCCGGACGATCGAACGGGCGGCCCGCTAGATCCTGGACCCAGAAGGTGTCGAGCGCCATCCCGTTCGACATCGTCATGATCCTGGCGTCAACGATGTTGGCGCCACTGATCGCAAGCGCGCCGGCGATCCGCGAGAAGAGGCCGGCGTGATCGGCGGTGTAAAGGGTTATCTCGGTCACCGAGCGGCGTGGATCGACGCGTTTTTCGACGGTCAGCGGCGCGCCGGTGGCTTCGGCCTCGTGCATCAGCCGGGCATGCCGGGCGTGGGTTTCGGGATCGAAGGACAACCAATAGAACGGGTAGCCCCGGGTGGCGAAGGTGGTGAATTCTTCCTCGCTGAAATCGGGCAGCAGACGCCGCGCCGCCGCTTGAGCCGTGGCGACCCGCAGATCCCGCCCCTCCACGGTCAACCCACCCGACATCACCTCGATGGCGCGATGGTAGAGCTCGCGCAACAGCGCCGCCTTCCAGCCGTTCCACACATTGGGACCGACGGCGCGGATGTCGGCCACGGTCAGAACCAGCAGCAGCTTCAACCGCTCCGGCGACTGCACCCGCTCGACAAAATCACCGAGCGTCTTGGTGTCACTGATATCGAGTTTGAACGCAGTGCCGCTCATCAGGAGATGCCAGCGCACGAGCCAGGCGACCGTCTCGGTTTCCTCTCCCGAAAGTCCGAGCCGCGGCCCGAGCTCGAGCGCAATGCGCTCGCCGATCTCGGAGTGATCGCCGCCACGCCCCTTGGCGATGTCGTGCAGCAGCACCGCCAGGTAGAGCGCGCGCCGGGAGACGATGGTTGCCGCGAGTTCGGTAGCGAGGGGATGCTCTTCTTTGAGCTGCCCGGTCTCGATCTTGTGCAGGATCCCGATGGCGAAGAGCGTGTGCTCGTCGACCGTGTAATGGTGGTACATGTCATATTGCATCTGAGCGACGACGCGCCCGAAATCGGGGATGAAGCGGCCAAGCACCCCGGCTTCGTTCATTCGGCGCAGGGCGGTTTCCGGATCCTTGCGCGAGGTCAGGATTTCGAGGAATAGCCGATTGGCCTCGGGGACCTCGCGTAGCCGATCGACAAACCGCAACGATTGGCTTGCCGCCCGCAACGCGCGCGGGTGGATGTCGAGCCCGTGCTCCTGTGCCACATGAAAGAGCCGCAGGAGCGCCACCGGGTCCTTCGTGAAAAAATCCTCGGCCGGTATCGTCAGCCACTCGCCGTCCAGCACGAACCCGCCGAGCGCCCGCCGCCCGGCGCCCCAGCGCACCCAGGAAAGCCGGCGCTTGCGCTTCTGATCGGCTTCGAGGATGGCGCAGAAGATTCGGGTCAGGTCGCCGACATCCTTGGCGACCAGGAAATAATCCTTCATGAACCGCTCGACTCCGCGGCTCTTCGCGTCATCGGCATAGCCCATTTCCCGCGCGATTTGGGCCTGCAGGTCGAAAGTGAGCCTCTCTTCGGCGCGACCGGCCAAATAGTGGAGATGGCAGCGCACCGTCCAAAGAAAACTCTGGGCGTGGTCGAACCGCTGCGACTCCTCCGCCGACAAAACCCCCAATTCGACGAGCTTGCCGACATCGTCTGTGCGGTAGATGTACTTGGCGATCCAGAACAATGTGTGCAGATCTCTCAGCCCGCCCTTGCCCTCCTTGATGTTCGGCTCGAGCTGGTAACGACTGTCGCCGACGCGCTGGTGCCGTGCGTCGCGCTCGGCGAGCTTGCCTTCGACGAATTGCGCGGCGGTGCCGCGCACGATGTCCGAATCAAAACGCCTCTTGAGCTCGCTAAAGAGGGCCTGCTCGCCCCACAAATAGCGCGCCTCGAGCAACCCCGTGCGGATCGTCAAATCGGCCTTGGCTTGGCGCAGGCATTCCTCGACCGACCGCGTCGCCTGCCCGATCTTCAGGCCTAGATCCCACAGGAGGTATAGCAGGTACTCGACGACCTGCTCGGTGTGCGGCGTCCGCTTGTAGGGCAGCAGAAACAACAAGTCGATGTCGGAATAGGGCGCCAATTCGCCGCGGCCGTAGCCGCCGACGGCGACAATCGCCAGCCTCTCGCCCGAGGTCGGGTTGGGCAGCGGGTAGATCTCACCGGTGACGAGGTCGAACATCACGCGGATCAGCTGGTCGATCAAAAAGCAGTGATCGCGCACCACCACAGCGCCGCTCCCCGTCGCCTCGAAGCGGCGGCGAATCTCGTCACGGCCGGCGGTCAGCGCCGCCCTCAGCGGCGCGACGAAGGGGGCCCGATCGAGTGCCGGGGATTGTATGGAACGCGCAACGGCCGATAATTGCTCTGTCAGCACAGGCCGGTCGATGATGTCGCGTCGTCTCGTGATGCCGGCCATGATGTTCCTCCCCCGCTGATCTCGAGTTTTCCGCCGGGGTACTTGCCTGTCACAGAGGCGCTACGGCGAGATATATGCCGCTGACGGCGAAATACACCCGCTGTCGATTTCGAGTTCCAGCCAGCCGAGGGACGGGATGCCCAGACAGATCAGCGTCGAGGTCCTGCCGAACCGTAGCGTGACCGCGCTTCACTATCCGGCCGCCGCACATGGCCGAGCCGGGGTCACGCTGATCCTCGGCCCCGGAGCTGGGGCGGGTCAGACCAGCGCCTTTATCGTCGAGTTTGCGACCGGACTAGCAGCGCGCGGCATCGATGCGGTCACCTTCAACTTTCTCTACGGTGAACAGGGCCGCCGAATTCCCGATCCGAATGACAGGTTGGAGGCATGCTATCGCGCGGTGATCGCGGCCGTTCGCGAGCAGATGATGTCGAGCGGGGATCGGCTGGCGATCGGCGGCAAGTCGATGGGCGGGCGAATTGCCTCGCAAGTGGCTGCCGCCGGCATGGGAGATCTCGCCGGATTGGTCTTTCTCGGCTATCCGCTGCATCCTCCCGGCAGACCTGATCGGCTTCGCGCCGCGCATCTGCCGGACATCAAAGCGCCGATGCTGTTCGTTCAGGGTTCGCGCGATGCGTTCGGCACCCCTGAGGAGCTTCGGGCAATCATGACCCGGCTCGAGCCGTCGCCAGCTCTTTATATCGTCGAAGGCGGCGACCACTCGTTCAAGGTGCCGAAGAGGGCCGGTGTCAGACAACAGGATATCCACCACGCAATCCAGGACCACGTCGCCGCGTGGCTGCGCGAGACGGCCGGCATCAGGATAACGCGATGAGCGAAGCCGGGACGGCCCCACGGAGCAACGCTTTGCGCGCCTCCCATTGGGTGGCGGTGTCGAGGGTTTCGAGAAGCTGCACCTCGCCGCCGGCGAGGAGCGCCACCGGAATGCCGTCGCGATAGAGCATGCGGTTGCCGGTCAGCGCCGCGAGCTTGGGTCCGGGGGTCAGGATGCCGGCGAGATTGAGGGGGTCGGCGCCAGACAATGAGATCCAATCCCCGGAAGCCGGCTTGCGCCTGGTCTCGCGCACCATGCCGATTGCCTCGGGCAGAGCGAATTGTTCGCCGGAGAAGCCGGCGACGAAGCGGCCGCCGCGGATTTCGCCGCGCGCCTCGAGCCGGCGATAGACCCGCAGCAGGTCGCGCCACGGCGGCAGCCACGGCGCCTCGCGCTCGAGGAGGCGCCAGAACACGACCCCGTAACGCAGGAGCAGCGCACGGGCGACGTGCTCGACGGCTGCGGGGACGGTCTGCGGCTGCGGCGGAGCACGGCGGGCAAGCACCCAGCGGCCGGCGTCCTCGATGCGGAACAAGGCGGTGCGCCTGCTCCGCCTGCCGGTTCGGCGGTCTGCCGGAACGAGCAATGCGCGCAACCCGGCAAAGCTGTCGGAATTGACCAGACCCGAAGCGACCAGCTCGGCCAGCGCCTCCTCGACCTGCGGGCGCAACAGCCCGGTGCCTTCGACCAGTTCGTCGAAGAATGAAGCGCCGTACTGCCGGATGAAATCGGCTACCGCCTGCGCTTTCGAGCTGCATGGAGTCGCACCGGGGGTATCGGATAGCGCTGCCCAGAGCAGGGCGTGACGCCGGGCCACAAACGTGACCGGCGTTGTCCGCACCGGCGTCGCAGTACGCTCGCTGCCGTTGGGTCGAACATTGCGCGGTCTCAGCCGCGCCCAGACGACGCGTCCGGAGAGGCATTGGTCATCGAGCCACGACGGCTCGTATCCGGCGAGCCGGGCCGGCAGGATCTCGGTTTCCCAGGCACCGGCCGGCGCCTCGAAACCCTCGAGCTGCCGGACCAGGATCTCCACGGCATCCGGACCTTCCATGCGCGCGTCAGATGTAACGCGTTGCCAACTGAACAGGAAGCGCAAGAAATCGCGCGCCGCGACCGGCTGGATCTCGGCGCGCAGACGACCGACCGTGTATCGGTGTATGCGGGCGAGCAGCCGGCGCTCGCACCACTCCTCCGTTGCCGCATTCGGGGTAAAGCGGCCCCGCAGCGCGAAGCCTTCGGCCTCGAGCGATGCGAGTGCAGCTGTGATGTCCTTCGGCTCCAATCCGAGCGGCGTCGCCAATGTGTCGGCAGTGGCCGGCCCGAGACCCTCGAGCCGGCCGCGGATGATTTCTCGCAGCGCGTCCTCGGTCGTCCATTCGCGCTCGGCATATTCGGCTGGCGCGACAATCGGCGGGTCGAGCCGTGCCCCGGGCCACAGTGCCTGGTACTGAGGCAAGCGTTCGGCGGCGATCCACAACGCCGCCCCTCCCTCGTCATTCCCGCGAAAGTGCGGGGCAGTCCGGGGAAACGATTTAAAGTCGTCTTGCGCGGACTTGATCCGCGTATCCACGTCTTTGTCTCGACCGCTCCAAGGCGTGGATGGCCGGGCCAAGCCCGGCCAAGACGAAATTGGGGAGGCGATTTCCCTTCCTTCGTCGCCGCAAGATTCTTCCCCGGACGGCTCTGCGCGAAAGGGGATATCGCTCCGACGCGGCATAAAGAGTCTCGCCGCGCGCTTGTCGTGCGTCAGCTGGGCAAACCAATCACCCCAGCTCGGTTCAGCCGCAGCCTCCTCCGCGGTCAGGAACCCGAGCCAGGAAAGCGCATCGTGCAATTCGTCGGCGTTCGCGGCCTCGGGCCAGGCTTCGCTGCGAACGCGGGCGATTGCTTCCGGGTCGAGCCGGCCGATATCGGCCGCGGCCTCCGGCGCGAGCCACCGCCGGGCCATCACCGCCTGGGTCCGTCGCTCCTCCAACGGCGCGTCATCGAGATAGGCGTAGGGTCGTGCCGAGAGAACCTCGAGGGCGAGCGGTGATGGCTCAGTCAAATCGCGGGTGACGACGTCGATTTCCCCCGCCTCGAGGCGAGTGAGGATACGGCCGAGCCCGTCGATGTCCATCGCCTCGACAAGGCAATCGGCGATCGTCTGGCGGACCAGAGGATGGTCGGGGATCTCGCGCTCGCCAACCAGGTTCTCGGCGCAGGCGAGCTGGTCGGGAAAGATCGTTGCAATCAGGTCTTCGGCGTCCATCCGCGCGAGTTGCGGCGGCACTTTCTTGCCGCCGCGGAAGCGCGGCAATGCCAGCGACACGCCGGCGACCCAACGCCAGCGCGTAACGAACATCGGTGCGTCGAGCAGGGCCTGGATCAGCACCGCTCGGATGCTGGCCGAATGCAGGTAG
>DATNKF010000395.1:0-2491 GCA_035603555.1 Allostellaceae bacterium | reverse complement strand
ACTCGAATGTCCGTGCCGCGCTCAAGCAGATGGGTCGCGAAGCTGTGGCGAAGCGTATGCAGAGAGAGCGTTTTACGCAGCCCCGCGGCTTTCGCTGCCTGCTTGAACAGCCGTCCGAACTGGCGTGTAGTCAGCGGCCGAGGTTTACTGCGACCGGGAAACAGCCAACGTTGTTCCGGCGCGAGGCCGGCGTCATACGCGGTCGGCCGCGCCTTCCACCATTGCCGCAACAGGTCGAGGACCTCCGCCGGCAGCATCACGTGCCGGTCCTTGAGGCCCTTCGACTGCACGATGCGGATGATCATCTGCTCACTGTCGATGTCGCCCGCCCGCAGCCGCACCACCTCGCCCGCCCTCAGTCCGCAACCATAGGCGAGTGTCAGCATCGCTCGCGCCTGCAGGCTCGTCGCCATGATCAGAACACGCTTGACCTCCTGAGGGCTCAGCACTGGCGGCAGCTTTTGCGGCTCCTTGATGTGCCAGACCTCAGCCGCCAGATCGTGGCGACGCAGCGTGACGCGGAACAAAAACCGCACCCCGGTCATGATCCGATTGCGGTTGCAGATGCTCGCTCCGCTCTCGATGAGGTGCAGTTGGAAACCCCGCACCTCGTCGGGCGTCGCTGTATCGGGCGAACGCTTCAGCCAGGCGGCGAACCGCTTGCAGCTCGAAATGTGGCTGCGCTGAGTGTGCGGGTTGAGCTTGCGTGCAGCCATGTCCTCGATCATGCGCTGACGCAGCGGACTGACAGTTCTAGTGTCGCTCATGGAGAGTTCCGTCCTGAGTGAGGTTGACGACACCTCGATTCTCAGGACGGGGCTCCCCACGCCGCTATGCCTGTCCTCTCAACTGGCTACCGGCCTCTCGCCTCGCGCCCCGCGCAGCGGGCTGGAGCGCAGCGACTTTGTGCTTGGGTCAAACTCGGCGGTACCGTCAACGCCTGAGCACAGCCGGTCTACCTTCAGCTGCGGAAGAACTGTTACCCTGCCAAGCCGTCCCGAGGTGGCAGAGCCGCAGAACCGGAAGCTGGAGGCTGTGATCAGCGCCGAACAGAGACCCCATCCAAGACCGCTCTATGCCGTTGATGTTACTCGGGAATACCGGAACGGCGGCGGAACATGAGGCCAAACGCGCCGCTGTTCCGTAAAAGACGGGCTCACGATCACCAGGTACTGGCTCGCGCGCTCTGCAAGCAGCGCAGTTGCTCTAATGCCAGTAGCAACACGGCGCCGCTTCCCTCACTTCCGCTGGGTCGACACAGCGGATTGGCCGTCAACGAGCTGCGACATTTTCAGAAGCTTGCCGGGCAGCAGAAAATCGTTGTCCCGCCACACTTTCCGCTCGACTTCCCCGGCACGGGAAGCATTGCTGTCCATGTCGACGGCCCTCCTGGGTCGCCGCCCGCCTGGCTCCGAGCGCCGGGCTTGTGGTGGTGCAAGCATCGCGAAGGGCGATGCGGATCCAGAGGATGAAGACGATGGCCAGCAAGCAACCCCGCAAACAAGCAAAGAGCGCCGAAAAGTCCGATATCGGCGAGGCGAACGAGCCGGCTCGCGACCGCCAGCGCACACCCCGACGGCGCACTCAACAGGCTCGGTCAAAGTCTATGACGACCCAGACCGGTGAAGCAGCAGCGCTGGCGGCTACTGCTTCCAGAGGTACTTCCAAAAGCATCGGACGATCGAAGAACACCACGCCGCCGCCGGGGGATCCGGCTTCACAATCCGATCGGATCGCGGACGGCGTCAATTTGGCGATGGCCAAGATGCCTGACGCCGACCGACCGCGGGCGAGCACAAAGCGCGCGGTGCTGATCGGTATGCTTGAACGGCCCGAGGGCGCCTCGGTCGCCGAGATCGGGCAGCGGCTCGGCTGGCTGCCGCATACGGTGCGCGCTGCCTTTACCGGCCTGCGTCACGCCGGTCGCGAGGTGACGCGAAGCAAGGACGGCACCGGCCAATCGGTCTACCGGCTCGCTCTGGTCGGAGCTGCTCCCGACCGGTGACGGCCATGGCCGCCCGACACAAGGATGCCAGCAGGGAGGCGCTGTCGCGCCTCCCCAAGCTCGACCTCCGCGAGCTTCGCGAGGAATGGCGCTTTCTTTACAAAACCGATGCTTCCCCGCATCTGAGCCGCGAGCTGCTGATCCGAGCGGTCGCATACCGGATGCAGGAAGCTGCTCTGGGCGGTCTGCGCCCAGGGCCGCAGCGCCAACTGCGCCAGATCGCACAGGAAATGAATCAAACTGGAGCGGCTGCGAAACGTTTCCGCCCGCAGCTGAAGCCTGGCACCCGGCTGATGCGCGAGTGGCAGGGGCGAACTTACGAGGTCGTGGTCCTCGATGGCGGCCTCTCCTGGCAGGGCACCCGGTGCAACTCGCTGTCCGCAATCGCGAGAAAGATTACTGGCACGGCGTGGTCGGGACCGCTCTTCTTTGGGCTGAGGCGAACCCGATCGGCAGGCCGCGGGTCATCGCCGGCATTGGCACCAG
>DATNKF010000394.1:0-5175 GCA_035603555.1 Allostellaceae bacterium | reverse complement strand
ATTCCTAGCATCTAAAGGATTCGTACACATGCCTCCCTGCATGCGTCATTTGTACTATCGCGTCAATATGATCGCGGGGCGGCAAGTATCTATATGTAGAACGTGGGTTGGCAAGTATATAATTCCCTTTTCAGGCTCAAGACTGCGCGATCGACGATTCCTGCGCGATCGACGATTTCACGTTGAAAGGAATTTGCGCCTGTATCATTTGAACTGATGATATGACCAGACGAAGACGAAAGAGCGGCTCGCATCGGAGGGGCGCGTGCAGAACGGGAAGACCCGAAACTAGTCGGGGCGTTTAACGGTTCGCGTGTAATTTCTTAAAATTTTATGGTTTGCGTGTAATTCTTCAAAATTTCGATTTTTAACCTCTATAAAAGCAGAGGCGCGGTTTGCCGGTTACATTACCCGAGACGATTGTTCGGCGCCGGTGCGCGGCGCTGATCCCCTACGCCAGAAACGCGCGCACGCACAGCGACCAGCAAGTCGCGCAGATCGCCACGTCGATCCGCGAATTTGGCTTCACCAACCCGGTGCTGATCGACGAAGAGGACGGCATTATCGCCGGCCACGGCCGGGTGCGCGCCGCGCATTTGCTCGGCCTCGACGAGGTGCCGTGCATCGTCCTGGCGCACCTCACGCCGGCGCAGCGCCGCGCCTATGTGCTCGCCGACAACAAGCTGGCGCTCAACGCCGGCTGGGATCTCGAGATGCTCTCGCTCGAAATTGGCGAGCTGGGCGAAGCGGGGTTTGACCTCAGCCTCACCGGCTTTGACGAGTTCGAGCTCGGCGAGTTATTCGCCGAGAGGACCCAAGGTCGGACCGATCCCGACGATGCGCCGGAGCCTCCCGCGCACCCGGTCGCGGAGCCGGGCGACTTATGGGTGCTCGGCCGCCATCGATTGCTCTGCGGCGACAGCACAGTGGCGACCGACGTTGAGCGCGTGCTCGGTGGCGTCGCGCCGCACCTTATGGTCACCGACCCGCCCTACGGCGTTAATTACGACCCGGCTTGGCGCAATCAGGCCGGCCGATCGATCAATGGGACGACCCGGCGGATTGCGGCCGGCACGGTCATCAAGCCGATCGGGGCGAGGGCGGTCGGCAAAGTAGTCAATGACGACCGGGCTGATTGGCGCGAGGCCTGGGCGCTGTTCCCCGGCTCGGTGGCCTATATTTGGCACGCCGGGACCAAGGCCGGCATCGTGCAGGACAGCTTAGCCGCCTGCGGCTTCGAGACCCGCTCGCAAATCATTTGGGCCAAAAACAACTTCGCGATCGGCCGCGGCCATTACCACTGCAAGCACGAGCCGTGCTGGTACGTGGTGCGCAAGGGTAGCACCGCGTCTTGGGTCGGCGACCATTCTCAGACGACGTTGTGGCAGATCGACAAAAATTTGAAATCGGAAACCGGCCACGGCACGCAAAAGCCGGTCGAGTGCATGCGCCGGCCGATCGAGAATAATGCGTCGCCCGGGCAGGCCGTCTACGAGCCGTTCAGCGGCTCGGGCACGACGATAATCGCGGCTGAGATGACCGGCCGCGTGTGCCACGCGATTGAAATCGCGCCGGCTTATGTCGATGTTGCGGTGAAGCGCTGGCAGGAGTTTACTGGCCAGCAAGCGGTGCTCGACGGCGACGGTCGAAGCTTCGACAACGTCGCCGCGCAGCGGGCACGCTAGTCCTTTACCGTCGCCGGCCAAGCGGGTGCACGGCCAGCAGATCCTGGCGGTAACGCGCGACCATCTTGGAATAGCTGTTGCTGCCGGTGACTTCGTTTTTGCACACCCCATCCCAATCGCCGGGCGGATAAGTGCACCCGATGCACAGTGCAATAATTGTGGCTGATCTTAACGGACGAATTTTCCAATGGCTCGACCGGTTTGGACCCCTACTGACGCGCAGCGGCGGCAAGCCGAGACGATGGCCGCCTACGGCATCCCCGAAGCGGACATTGCGCGCGTGCTTGGCGTCTCGAAGCCGACCTTGCGCAAGCATTGCGGTACCGAGCTCGACACGGGTGCCACCAGGGCCAACTCAAAGGTCGCTGACTTTCTGTTCTACGGAATTTGCGGCGGCACCGGCAAACCGGCATTCAAAGACGAGCGCGCCCGCGTCACGGCCGCGATCTTCTGGATGAAGACGCGCGGCGGCTGGAGCGAAACCAGCACCCACAAACACACCGGTGTGGCGAACGGTGATCCGATCGAGGTCGAGGTTGTCACTGTCAGAGAACGTCTCACCCGCCGAATTGCTCGCATCGCTGCCGCCAGAACAACTGGCGGCGTTCCTGAAACGGACGAGTGACCGCGAGCTCGAAGCGATCGAGCACGATTGGGGCTGGTGGGGGCGGCCCAACCAACAGGCGCCGAAAGGCGATTGGCGGACCTGGCTGCTGCTGGCCGGTCGCGGCTTTGGCAAGACCCGCAGCGGTGCGGAGTGTATTCGCGACCAGGTCATCCATCACGGCCGCCGCCGGATCGCGCTGGTCGCGCCGACCGCGGCCGATGCCCGCGATGTCATGGTCGAAGGCGAGAGCGGCCTGCTGGCGATCGGGCCACCGCAGCAGCGGCCGCAATACGAGCCAACAAAGCGCAGGCTGACCTGGCCGAACGGGGCCATTGCGACAACCTACAGCGCCGACGAGCCGGAGCGCCTGCGGGGGCCGCAACACGATGCAGCGTGGTGTGATGAAATAGCCTCCTGGCGGTATCCAGAGGCGTGGGACATGCTGATGTTCGGGCTGCGGCTTGGGCCTGATCCGCGCGTCGTCGTCACCACGACGCCGAAGCCGATCAAAATCATCCGCGAGCTGATCGCCGACCCCACCACGGTGATCACGCGCGGCTCGACATACGACAATCGGGCCAACCTCGCGCCGGCGTTTCTGCAGCAGATCGTACGCAAGTACGAGGGCACCCGGCTCGGCCGGCAAGAGCTCAACGCCGAGATATTGGACGACGTACCCGGTGCCCTTTGGTCCCGCGCGCTGATCGAGGAGACGCGCTGGCCAGTCCATCGAAATATCCCGGACTTGGTGCGGATCGTCGTGGCGATCGATCCCGCCGTGTCGACCGGCGAGGACGCCGACGAGACCGGCATCATCGTCGCCGGCAAGGACGCTGACGGGCACGGTTATGTGCTTGCTGATCAATCCGCCAGATATGCGCCGACCGAATGGGCCCGCACCGCTATCGCGCTGTACCGCCAGCACAAGGCCGATCGCATTGTCGCGGAGGTCAACAACGGCGGCGATATGGTGGAGGCCACGATCCGGATGGTCGACCCGAATGTCTCCTACAACAAAGTGCACGCTTCACGCGGCAAGGTAATTAGAGCTGAACCGGTGGCGGCGCTTTACGAGCAGGGCCGCATTCACCACGTCGGCGCGTTCCCGACACTTGAGGATCAGCAGTGCGCGTTCACGACGGATTTTGACCGTAAGGCTGCGGGATTCTCACCAGACCGGGTCGATGCGCTGGTCTGGGCGATGAGCGACCTCCTCGTCGAGCCGATGCCGAACGAGGGTCATTTCGAATACATGCGCCAGCGCGCGGCGGCATTGAAGAAACCGCCGCCCGAGCCGCCAAAGCCGGTGTACGCGCCGGGCAGCCTCGAATATGAGCGTCAGCAGGCGGAAAAGGGAGAATAGCTGATGCCATCTCCCGGCCCCGGCGGCTCGCAAAGCTCATTGGCCGGGATGGTGGTGAGCTGGCTTACCTCGCAATTTCGGACGGGGCGAAGCAGCCGCAAACTCGCCATGAGGCTCGATGGTAAGCGGGAACCGGATTATCACGTAGAGAGAGCGGACGCCGCCGCAGCCTGGCGGAGGCATTTTCAGACCGCCGCGTTCCTGTTGGAGCGGGGGATCGTTCCCGCCGTGCTGGAACGTCTCTCCGACATCGACCGTCCGGACGACCTGGCCCGGGCCGCTGGAGTGAGCCGAAAGCGATGACTGGGGTCGCCATCGTCATCCCCATGCTGAACGAGGCGGCGGGACTGCCGCGGGTATTGCGCTCGCTCGCCGCGCTCGAGCCGCCGCCGGCGGAGGTGCTGGCGGTGGATGGCGGCAGCACCGACGCCTCCGTCGCCATCGCGGAGGCGGCCGGGCTGCTTGTCGTCCGGCACGAGACCCGTGGCCGGGCGGCGGCGATCAACCGTGGCGTGCAGGAAGCCACGGCACCGATCATCTGCGTGCTGCACGCCGACACCTTGCTGCCCGACGACGCGGTTGCCGTGATGCGCAGGGTGCTCGCGGATCCTGGGACCGCCCTGGCCGGCTTCACCCCCCTTCTCAGCGGGCCGGATCGGGTCCGTTGGGGGACCAGCTTCCATAACTGGATCAAGACCTGGTACGCGCCACTGCTGTTCCGGCCGCAACTCTTCCTGCGCGGCGTGCGGCTGCTATTCGGCGACCACGCCATGTTCTTCCGCCGCGCCGATTTCCTGGCCGTCGGCGGCTGCGACCCCACGCTGCTGGTCATGGAGGAGGCGGATTTGTGCATCCGCTTCCACCGGCTCGGCCGAACCCGCCTCGTCAACCGCGTGGTGATCACCTCCGATCGCCGGGTCGCCGCCTGGGGCGCGCTGCGGGCGAACTGGATCTACCTCAAGGTCGGAGCACGCTGGGGGCTCGGCTTTCGCAAAGGGCTGGAGCGGCACTACCCCGACGTGCGCTGAACCGTTCGCCCGCGCAGATAGCCTGTGGCGATGCCGTAGTCGATCAGCCGTTGCAGGAGCCTGAAAGATGCGGGAGTCCCTTCCTTTTTGATAGAGTAAAAAAACTACTTGCGGGAGAGCATCCGCCGCCCGGGTGTCTCGAACTGGCGGGCAAAACGCTCACATTTGCGGGCCAGAGTGACTCTATACTCGGCCTCGATAAAACGAGGGAGCACGCACCATGGGAGACGTTTACGCGATCCATTTCTGGTGCAATCACGCGTTCGACCTAGTAGAGCTGGGCGTGCTGTACTGGATGGTGCTCCGGGCACGGCGCATCCAGGTCTTGATCGTCAATACGCGGCTTGAGATGCAGCGCACCATCGCAGCCCAGACTGCGGAGATACGGCGGCTGCTCACGCGCGATAGGGTCCCATGACCCCCCCAGTGAGGATGGTCTCTAGTACGTCGACGATTCCGAACTCATCGTCAACCACGAGCACCGTTGGCATG
>DATNKF010000393.1:0-2473 GCA_035603555.1 Allostellaceae bacterium | reverse complement strand
GGAGCGGCGGACCGAACGCCAGCTGATCGGTGAGTACCAAGACGTGATCGAGGAAATCCTGGCCCACCTAACGCCCGCCAATCATGCAACCGCGGTCGAACTCGCCGCTTTGCCCCTTGAGATCCGCGGTTTCGGTCATATCAAGCAAGCAAGTATCCTCCGTGTGAAAGCGAAAGAGGAAGCGCTCCTCGCTCGCTTCCGCCTGGCGCCGTCGCCGCACGTCCTCGCCGCTGAATAACCGCTTGCGCCGGTTCGGCGCGAGGCGGCTCAACCCAGGCCCGCTTCATCCAGCTTCGAAGGGGAGTGCGATGAAGCGAGTGTTCCCCTCGCGCTCGACGCGAAGAATAACGTTCTTGCGTCCATTTTTTCGGGCTGCAGCGACCTTTTGCTGCAACTCCTCCAGCGAGCCGACCGCCTCGTGACCTACCGCCACAACGATATCGCCCGGGCGGAGCCCCTGTGCAGCTCCCGGGCCGTTCTGTGGGACTTCGGTGATGACGGCGCCTTTTGTCGTATCAGGCAGTGAAAACTGCTTACGCAGCTCAGCGGTCGGCTTGGCGAACTTGAGGCCCAGCGCATCGATGCTCGGCGGTGGCTTCGGCTTCTCCGGCTCGGGCGTGGGAGGTGCGGGCCGGTTGGGATTTAACGCCGTAACCTTGAGCTCGACCTCTTGATCCTTGCCGTCTCGCCACACCGTCAGCTTGACCGGTTTCTCGGGGGGCGTTTCGGCTACTAGCCGAGGCAGTTGCCGGCTGCGGTCGATCGGCTTGCCGTCGTAGGCGAGAATTACATCACCGGGTTGCAATTTTGCGTGCGCCGCCGGGCTTGCTGGATCGATCGCCGCGATCATGGCGCCGCGACCCTTGTCAAGCCCGACGGCCTCCGCGATATCGTCGGTGACCGGCTGGATGCGCGCGCCGATCCAACCGCGCTCTACTTTGCCGCTAATCCTCAACTGCTCGATGATGGGCCGGGCGAAAGATGATGGGATGGCGAAACCGATGCCGATCGAACCGCCCGAAGGCGAGAAGATCGCGGTGTTGATGCCGATCACCTCGCCGGCAAGGTTGAACATCGGCCCGCCGGAATTGCCGCGGTTGATCGACGCGTCGGTCTGGAGAAAATCGTCATACGGGCTGGAATGGATATCCCGCGCCGTGGCGGAGATGATGCCTGAGGTCACCGTGCCGCCGAGACCGAAAGGGTTACCGATCGCGAGCACCCAGTCGCCCACCTTCGCCTTATTCGAATCTCCCCAGATTGCCGCCGGCAGCGGTGCCTTTGCTTCGACTTTGAGAAGGGCGAGATCGCTCAATGCGTCGCGACCGACGACTTCGGCCTGCAAGGTCGTGTCGTCCGACAAGGTCACGGCTATCTGCTCGGCATTGGCGATGACGTGGTTGTTGGTGACTATGAGACCGGAGGGATCGATGATGAACCCCGAGCCGAGCGAGGCGACCCGGGATGGCGGCGGATTAGGTGCTCCCGGCGCACCCTTCTCGCCGAAGAAGTCGCGAAAGAACTCGTCGAGCGGCGCTCCGGGGCCAGGTAGCTGCGCTTCCGGACCGCCTTTCGGGATCGGTGCTGCAGGGACTTGAGTGGTCGAAATGTTGACAACACCTCCGACCAGTTTTGCCGCCAGCTGCGCGAAAACTTCCGCAAATGGCGTCTCCTGCGGCGCGTCCGCACGGCTCGACGTCGCTACCATGAGAAGCAGCGTCATCAGCCCTGCACGCGTCGCGCTTAGGCGACCTAAAAACCTCACGCGATATCTCCTCGCGATAAACCCTGCCGATGACCCGCCGCCCGCCTCGCTGGATCGGGTGCTGGTGTTTCCTAGGCGCTCGATATGAAATGGCGGCGAGCTTTGCAAGACGGAACAGCTGCGTGAAAACCGACAATCAGGCGGCGGCGGGCCAGACGTTGAGGGAGTTGTTCGACGCAGCCCTTGCCGCCGCCGACCCCACTCAGGCTCTCGAGCGACGAATTCCGACGCCGATCAGAGGGCGCACGGCAGTGGTTGGCGCCGGCAAGGCTTCAGCGGCGATGGCGCGAGCGTTTGAGGCCGCCTGGCCCGGTCCCCTCGAGGGTCTTGTCATCACCCGTTACGGGCATGCCGTACCCTGTGGCCGCATCGAAGTCGTCGAGGCGGGACACCCTGTGCCCGACGCTGCGGGCGAGCAGGCGGCGCGCCGAATTCTCGCTTTGGCGCGCGGCCTGGGGCCGGAGGATCAGCTGGTGTTTCTCGCCTCGGGTGGCGGATCGGCGCTGCTCTCCCTTCCGGTTCCCGAGATTACGCTGGCTGACAAACAGGCGGTAACGCGCGCGCTCCTGCGCTCCGGGGCCACAATCACCGAGATCAACACGGTGAGAAAACACCTCTCAGCAATCAAAGGCGGGAGGCTCGCCGCCGCCGCCGCGCCAGCGCGCATCGTCACACTGGCGATCTCCGACGTTCCGGGCGACGACCCCG
>DATNKF010000392.1:0-2519 GCA_035603555.1 Allostellaceae bacterium | reverse complement strand
CGCCCAGAGCGGCGGGAGCGCCTGATAAAAGCCGCGGACCGCCGCCTCCTCGCCGAGATCAACGCCGCGGGCGATATGGACGCCGGGATCCGAAGCGTAGGGAAAATCGTCGAGCTCCGCGGCCACCAGGTTCGGCACATGGCAGACGGCACCCGCTGCGCGCAACGCCCCTATGACCGCCCTGCCGAGGGCCCCTGTGCCGCCGGTGACGACCACATGGCTGCCTGCAAAATCGACCATCGGTGATCCCTGCAATTTCGCCTAAATGATATACATCGGGGCCCGTCAACCGGGCGTCACCCATAGACGCGGCGATATAGCGCGATGATCTCCTCGCTCGTCGGGATGCGCGGGTTGTTGCCGGGCGAGCCCGAGGCGAGCGCCTGGCTCGCCATTGCCGGCAGCAGCTCCTCATAGCGCTCGGCAGCGATGCCCCAGGCGCGGGGTGTTGGAACTTCGAGATCCTCGTTGAGCCGGCGCAACTCGTCGAGGAGCCGTGCCACCGCACCCTGGCTCCCCTCGTCCTCTTCGGCCACGCCCATTGCCCGCGCGCAATCGGCGTAGCGCTCGAGGGCGGCCGGCACCGAGAAGGCGGTGATTTCGGGCAATAGCATCGCGTTCGACAGTCCGTGCGGCACATGGAAAAACGCGCCGATCGGCCGGCTCATGCCGTGCACCAGGCACACGCTGGCATTGGAGAACGCCATCCCCGCGGTGGTGGCGCCGAGCATCATCGCTTCGCGCGCCGCGCGGTTGTCGGGCTCGGCGCAGGCCGTGCGGATATGGCGCGCGATCAGACCCATGGCATTCCTGGCGAGGCCATCGGTGAAAGGATTGGCGCTGCGGCTGACATAGGCCTCGATCGCATGCGTCAGACTGTCGAGCCCGGTATCCGCGGTCAGCCGCAGCGGCATCGAAAGCGTCAGCTCGTAATCGACGATCGCCGCGAGCGGACAGCAAGCGAGACCGGCGATCAGCATCTTCTCGTCGGTCTCGGTGTCGGTAATCACGGTGAACCGCGTCACCTCGGAGCCGGTCCCGGCGGTCGTCGGGATCGCGACGATCGGCGGTCCGGCCTGCGGGATCTCGGCCGGGACCTTGTAATCGCGCATCTGCCCGCCATTGGCGGCGAGCACGCTCATCGCCTTGGCGGTGTCGATCGAGCTGCCGCCGCCGATCGCAACAAGACTGTCGAAATGCCCCTCGGCGAGACGACGGGTGCCGGCCTCGACGACCGCCGTAGTCGGATCGGCAACGGTGTCGGAGAATACCATCCAGCTGATCCCGGCGCGGTCGAGATATGCCGTCGCACGCTCGAGATGCCCGGAGCGCTCGATAAACGGATCGGTCACGATCAGCGGGTTAGCAAGACCGAAACGCCGGAGCATGCCCGGCAACTCGGCGACCGCACCGCCGCCCACTGCCATCAGGCGCGGCGTCGTGATGATCGGAATCATCGAAAGCCTCCCTCAGCCCGGCTTGCGCATGACAAAACGCAAGACCCCGCCCGGTTGTTCGCTGGCTTCGAGCAGCTCGCAGCCGGTCGTCGCGCAGAAATGCTCAAAATCCTTGGTGGCGCCGGGATCGGTCGCGAGCACTTCGAGCACCGCACCGGGGGCGAGCGGCTTCAGCGCCCGCCGCGCCTTCAGCACCGGAAGCGGGCACAGCAACCCGGTCGCGTCGAGGGTGGCGTCCACTGTCACGTTGCCAGCTTGCGTCATCCTAAGGCACCTCGGCAGAACCCGTTGGTGGGCAATGCTAACAAACCCACGGGATTGCGGGCAACCAAGCCCGATTACGCCGAGCCGCTAGTGGGGACCCGCCCTGCCGAAATTCTTGATGAAGTCTAGGTCCCCGGCCGGCCTGCGAGGAATTATCTCGTCCCCAGCTGGCTGAGTTCGGAACCGCAGCGGACGCATTTGGCCAGGGTGAACGTCACCTTGCCGCTGTCGTCATCGGCGACGAACATGACCGGCACGCCGCGCCCATCGAGCCAGACGATGTATCGCGTGCTGCCGTCTATCTCGAACTTGACGGCAGGAATGGAGGCTCCATCGATTTTTACGATTGTCTCCTGCCCGCTGCCGATCCGCACCTGCCCGATCCGACCGGAGTCGGGGCGCATCATCGTGTTGGAGTGGAGAAAATTGGCCGACCACGGGTTGGCCGGATGAACCGAGGCGGGTGCGGTGACGATGCCTTGCGATGACGAGATGACGAAGCTGTCGCCACGCGCCTCGCCTTTGACCTCGACCGGGCCCTTGCCCTTGTCGGTGATGCCGTGAAACGCGACAAGGCGATCGCCTTGCCACTGCTCGGTGCGCTCGGCGTTCTCGCGGTACATTCGCACCCCGAGCATGCTCACCTCGAAGTTTACCCGTGTTTGAACGGTGACGCCATCCCGGGTGGGCTGGATCGTGTTGGCGTAGGAGCCGATCTCGCCAAAAGTTGAATGCGACACGCGGTAAACGAGTTGAGCCGGTGTCTCAGCAGCGCCGGTGCCGGCAGCCGCAACGAAA
>DATNKF010000391.1:0-3105 GCA_035603555.1 Allostellaceae bacterium | reverse complement strand
CGAGATGCTGGCCGGTAACGAACGAGACCTCGGGCGAGCCGAAAAAAGCGACCGCCGTAGCGACTTCGGGGGGATGCGCGGGCCGGCCGATGCCGACCACTCGCCCCGCGGCCGTCCTCGCCATTTCCGCAAAAAACTCGGGGTCAGTCCAGCCGGGCTCGCGGAAGCCCGGCGGCGTCGGGTTGCGGGCGCCATCGGCCTCGGTCTCGATCGCCCCCGGGGAGATGCAGTTGACGGTGATGCCATGGCGCACGACTTCGCCGGCGAGGGTGATGGTGAGACCAACTATGGAGCCTTTACCAACGCCGGCGAGCATGTGTGAAATGGTGCGCCGGTGCGCCAAGCCTCGCCGCCGATATTGACGATGCGGCCATAGCGGCGCTCCACCATGTGCGGCAAGATCGCCAGATCCGGCACCGCTGAAAGCGCTTATCCGCGCTCGTTTACGGGTTAACTAAAAGAATTTATCTCAAATTTACTAATAATTTTAGCGATGCCCCGTAGTAAATTCGTTAACGGCTTCTGTGAATTTCCGCTTTTGATGGATCCATGACCAAAATTTGACTTGCTTTCGGCGTGCAGTTACGCATAGTCGTGAAGCAGTTCTTAACGAGAGGTGAATCCGGCCAAGCATGCTGGCGGGAGATGGGCCGAGCCAACGCGCCCCCGATCCCGCCCCGGCCCCCGCGAGCCGGCCCGCCCGTATGTGAACCTCGGCCGGCCCACCGCGTCGAGAGACCACCCGGTTGAGCGACACTGGTGAAATTCGTCAAATGGCGATAGCCGCGGCTGCTTCTGGCGAGGTCGAGGAATGCCGCCTTCGTCTCGAGTGTGGCGATCTCCCCGACCACGAACGAGCACGGCTTTATTGCCGCCTGAGCGAGGCTTTGTACCACCGGCAGAGCGTTGGCGAGGCGATCGAATGCGCCCGCACCGCGTTCGATTTGCAGCCCGAGAGCGACGAAGTCGCGAATTTGTGCGCCTGGGTATTCAGTAATTGCGGGCGACATGAAGAGGCGGCAGCAGCCTACGAGCGGATGCTGGTGTTGCGGCCCCAATGGGCAGAAGGACACCGTCACGCCAGCGGTTCCTTCGCCGCAGCAGGGCGGCTCGATCGCGCCGTAATCCATGGCAGGAGAGCGGCCGACCTCGCCCCCAACTCCTTTGAATTCGCATTTCATACCGGCTGCTTGCTGGAGGCCGCCGGGTGTCACCCGCGGGCCATCGAATATCTGATGCGCGCGAACGCTCTCGATCCTGCCGATGCCCGCGTGTTGCGCCATCTATCGGCTGCCCTCTACGCCCTCGAACAGACCGAGCAGGCGATAACGTTCGCGTTGCGCGCGCTCGCTCTGGCGCCTACCGATCGCCACAGCGCATTGCATGCGACCGAATTGCTGTTGCGGGCAGAACGCTACGACGAAGCGGCCGCTATCATCCTCGATGCCGCCAACACCCATCGGGATGACCCCGTCGCCCTGCGCTTGCTCTCCGCCGCAGAGACGCTGCGCGGCCGGACGGAAGATGCCCTCGATGCGATCGATCGCGCGCTGAGGCTCGCGCCCGACACGGCCGAATACCATTTGCATCGAGCCAATCTGCTCTACCGGCTGGGCCGCCTCGATGAGGCTGCCCTAGCTTTCGGGCAAGCCGCCGCGCTGGATCCCTCGAACGGCGACGCCAAGCGCTCGCAATTGACGGTATACTTCGACAGTGGGCGATTCACTGAGGCCCTAGCCGTCGGCGGCGAATTGATCCGGACCTCGCCGGACAATGAGGAATATGCCCAGGCCGTCCTCCAGGTATTGAATCGCCGGCTCGAAACGCTCGACGGCGACTACGTGGTACTGAGCGAACGCCCATTGCGGACGCCGCGGAAGCTGCGGCCGCGGCCGACGATTTTCGCGGCGCTCCAGACCCAGATGCGGGTCATCCACGCCCTGATCATTCGCGAAACCCGCACCCGGTTCGGGGAGTCCAAGCTCGGCTACGGCTGGGCCTTGATCGAGCCCGTTCTGCATATCGTGATGCTGTCGCTGGTGTTCGCAGTGATGATGCGCGGACGGCCGCCGATCGGCAACGAGTTCTTCATCTTCTATTACACCGGAATCATCCCTTATCATCTCTTCGTCCACACCAGCAGCGGCATGACTTACGCGATCACCGGCAATCTCTCGCTGCTGCAGTTGCCTTTGGTGAGCCCTTTCGACCTCATCATCGCCCGCGGTCTGCTCGAATTGATCACCGACACTCTTGTGGCCGTCATCCTATTGGCCGGCTTCGCTGCAGTCGGGCTCGGCGTACTGCCCCGCGACCTTCCGGCCTTGTCCGCCTCCATCATCGCCGTATGGCTGTTCGGGTGCGGGGTCGGTTTTGTAAATGCAGTTCTCAATGCATTCTTCAAATCGTGGGACAAAATCTGGGCGCAGCTGACTCGCATATTGTATTTCTGTTCGGGGATTTTCTATGTGCCGGGAATGATGCCCGACTGGGTGCGCGACATCCTGGTCTGGAACCCGATACTGCACGCGGTCGACTGGTTTCGTGCGAGCTTCTTTGCCGAGTACGAGCCGCATTGGCTCGATCGCTCTTATCTCGCCACTGTCGCAGTATTGAGCCTTGTTGTTGGCCTAGGTCTCGAGCGCGGCGTGCGCCGCCATCTCTATGAGCCGCAATGATCAGGCTCGATCGAGTTTCCAAGGCCTATCGCGTCCGCGGCGGCGGGCGAAGATCCGTGCTCGATGACGTCAGCCTGACGTTCGAAGCCGGCCATAACTTTGGCATCCTCGGGGTAAACGGCGCGGGCAAGTCGACGTTGATCCGGCTCCTTGCCGGGTCCGAGCTGCCCGATCGCGGGGTCGTCCGGCGACACGCACGGGTATCGTTCCCGCTCGGCTTCGGCGGCACTTTCCACGGCACCTTGTCCGGCCGTGAGAACGTCGCGTTCGTCGCCCGGGTGTACGGGGTGAGAATGCACCCCGCGATCGAATTTGTGGAGATGTTCTCCGAGCTCGGCGAATACTTCCAGATGCCTGTCAACACCTACTCGGCAGGAATGCGAGCCCGGCTCGCCTTTGCGACCTGTCTCGCCATCGATTTCGACGT
>DATNKF010000390.1:0-9805 GCA_035603555.1 Allostellaceae bacterium | reverse complement strand
TTCTATTTTGGCAATGCGGCAGTCGATCAGGCGCGGGGCACCGGGTGGTTCGTTGGTCAGTTCGTGCCGCCTGAGATGGGCCTAAGACACCAGACCGACGTTGAGCTGAAGTGGGCGATCCACCCGGATGGTGATCGGCGGGTAAACGGCGCCGAGGCAAACCGGAACGCAACCACGATCTCGGTTCTGATCCGCGGCACCCTGCGCACGACATTCGAAGTCGAGGGTACTGCGCGTGTGGTCGCCCTGAAAAAACCGGGAGACTATGTGATCTTTGGCCCCGAAGTTGTCCATTCATGGGAGGCGCTGGGCGAAACCATCGTACTCTCCGTGCGATTTCCATCCATCGAGATCGCGTGGCCTGCTGCGGCCGGCTAGTCGTAAGGCGCTCGGATCGTCGCCGGGCGACGGACCCCGCCGCCCGGCCCCTGCGGCGCAGCGCAAGACGCGTCAGCGGCATCGCGAGCGTCGTGCACCGCACCGCCATCAAACACAGCCGTTGTGACGACCCTGCGGTCGAGCAGGGCTGCGGATTCTTCGCTGCGATATTGACAATAACGCAATAATATGGTAGTTTGCAGTACGAATCCCGCGCGACGCCGAGGGAGGTTGGTGGCACCGCGCGGAGGTTTTTTTAACCAATTGGATGGCCGTGAGCATGATGCACACGATTGCCGACCGCTGGCCCCTGCCGTTTGGACCATATTGCAGACCACGGGAGAACTATAGGTTGGGATCAGCCCTGAATTCCACCTGTATTATCAGGCGGCGACGAGGCCAGCGCTCGCGTAATGCGCGAAATGGAGATACGACAGGCGTGCTTGCGTATACTCCGCAAACTTGGACCGCCCGTTGACCAGCGCCTCCGGGAAATGGGCGCTATCCACGCACCGCGGCCAGCGCCTCGACCCGCTCAGCGAGCCGGGTGAGCTGCGCGTCGGCAAGCCCGAGCTCGGCGAGGTGCCGCACGGTGCCGGTGAGATAGTCGCGGTTGGCGCCGCGGCGGCCGGCGGCGCCCGCAATGATCCGCGCGGTCTCGTCCACCGACAGCCGCCCGGCGTAGTCCGGATGATCGCGCCTTACCGTGAGGGCAAGCGCCCTCATGCGGCCGCGTGCGGTCTGCACCGGCAGGCTCCGCATGTCGTAAACCCGGGGTGCCGTCATCTCCCGCACCCACAGAACATCGATCGCTTCGGCGAGCGTCTCGGGCGGCAAGTGGAGGACGATCCCGCGACACGCCCCGCCGCGATCGAGGCCGAGAGTAAGGCCAGGCCGGGTTCGGGTTCCCCGGTAATCGTAGGAATAGAGGCAAAATCGGCGATGATAGCCGCGCAGCAACGCGGGCTCAGCCGCGATGCTGGGGAATTCGGGGTCCCACATCAAGGAGCCGTAGGCGAAGATCCATACCGGCTCGGCGCCGCCACCCAATGCCGCGATCTCGGGCGGCATCGGATCGGCGGCGAAATCGGGTCCTTCCTGGGTCATCTTGCATCGTGATGATCGCCCACTCGAGGCCACAGAATAGCCGATCGCCCGCGCTATCAGGGCCGCAACTCGCGCCGGCGCGTCGGCCGCCTGCTGGCGGTTGCCGAACGAGGCCGCTATAACCCCCGGCATGCGCCGCCCAACGCGCTTCAGCCTCGCCGCTTTTGCTCTGTTGCTGGTTCTGCTGGGCGCCTACACGGCCTATTGGCTGATCATCGTTGAGCAAATCAAGAGCGGCGTCATCGCCTGGGCTCAAGCCGAGCGCACCGACAAAATGGACGTTTCGTGGGAGAGTATCGGCGTCAGCGGTTTTCCTTTCGCCTGCCGGGTTTCTCTCAAAAACGCGACCTTACGTGACCGCCGGCTGAGCCCGGCACCCGAACTTCGCATTCCCCTTCTCTCGGGGGAAGCCCGGCCCTGGGACTTCTCCAAGTGGCGGCTTGACGCGCCGGAAGGGTTGTCGGTTACCCTGGCTGCCGGAGGCGCGCGTCCTCCCGTGAAACTGGCGGCTCGGAACGTCGCGGGGGTGCTTGCGACGGCCCCGCAGGCAAACACAATACTATGGTTGCACCTGGGGGACATCGATGCGGAGGCCGGTGAGACGATCGCGGCTAGCATGGCGGACGCATGGGTCATCCTGCCGGCGAAGCCGCCGCAGGTGCACACCGAGCCAGCCATCGGGGTAGCCCTCAACCTGCGCCAGCTAAAGCTCGCCAGCGTGACTCCAATCCTGGGTGACACGATAGACGAGCTGGCGTTTGCGCTCAGCGTCAAGGGCGCAGTGCCGGGCGGACGGCTGGTGCAAGCAATTTCCGAGTGGCGCGATGCCGGCGGTACGATCGAGCTCGACAATCTGCAGGTGAAATGGGGAGGGCTCGGCTCGACCGCATCCGGCACGATCGCCCTCGACGGGGAGCTCCAGCCGATCGGTGGTTTCTCCGGTGCGATCCAGGGTTATGACCAAATCTTGGCAGCACTTGTGCAGAGTGGCC
Source organism: Allostellaceae bacterium (assembly GCA_035603555.1). Lineage (GTDB taxonomy): Bacteria > Pseudomonadota > Alphaproteobacteria > ATCC43930 > CGMCC-115725 > AP-15. The sequence goes on along the minus strand of DATNKF010000390.1, from coordinate 7,328 downwards.
GTATGCGCGCCGCCGAAGCCGGTCTAGCACGGCTAGCGCTGGCGATGCTGGCGAAGGCCGGACCGGACGGCAAACCCGCGATCACCACGGCGTTTACGATCCAGAATGGACAAATGTTCCTTGGCCCGGCAAAGCTCGGGAAGGCGCCGCGGATCGCATGGGAATAGCCAGGTTCAAGCGCCCGATTGCGCGCTGCCGGCGGCATCGCCTGCGGTGCTTGCGCCCGCTCATACATGCCGTAATCGCGCACAGCCAGAGCAACGCGGATCCGGTAGTCGCGGAACACGCTGTTGCGCCCTGAGATTTGCGCTGCGTGATGCTGCTCCTGCTCGCGCCAGCGAGCGATCGCCTCCTCATCGCGCCAAAACGACAACGACAGGATCTTGCCATCCTGGCTCAGGCTCATGAACCGCTCGATCGAGATGAACCCTTCGATCTTCTCGAGCTCCGGCCGCAGGCGGGCGGCGATGTCGAGATACTCCTGCACGCGATCCGGCTCGGGTTCGACTTCGAAGATAACCGCGTACATCGATCGGTCGAGCTTCCTAGTCCGCAGGTTGAGGCGCATCGGGATAGCTGGAGGATCCCCATCGTCGGGTCGGGGTCCGCCCATTCGCAAAAGCATCGGAATCGGGTCCCCAAGGCGACCACCCATCCTGTCTGGACCGGGCGAACATCTCCAGGTAGGGACCTTCGCATAGCGCTTCGATACGTTTGTAGGTCTCGTCCGGTTTCCTGCTATGTTCACGCCGAGGCGAGACAATTAGCTTAGAGACGCCTGCGCTGCGACGCCGCGGGTGGCCGCGGGTCGCGAGAAGACACAGCTCCGGGTTGGCGCGCGTCCAGAAACCGAGGCCAGTAAAGAAACTTTGTTGATCATGCGCTGGTTTTGACGAAGATTTATTCAGCTTGACCCAGTAAAATCCCACGGTTTTATAGATAAATCCCCAAGCATGGATTACTTCGAACGCCTTTTCCAGTAGAGGGTCTGTAGTCCACAAGAACAGCACGCAGTCATCCGCTGCCCATTCGGCCACCGGCAGTCCTTTTATGTCGTCGAGGGGCATGCAATCGTAATGAGCCTCCGCGCTGCGCCCCTTGCCCTTTCGTGAATACGTGGCAAAGGTCCAAGGCGGGTCGGCGTAGATGACCCCAAAGTGGTTGGCTCGCGGCGACGCGCTCATTCGATCTCCCCGCGCGTTGACGGTATCCATGCTCGCGGCTGATGGAGGGGCCGTCAACCGCTATCCCGCTGGGGATCAGCTTCTTCGCCATCAGCGCATTCTTCATTCGTCGCAATCCGGTAACTGCCCTTGAGCCAACGGCCAAGATCGATCTGGGCACAGCGGGCCGAGCAGAACGGCCGGCTTTGCCGCGTCGAGGGCTTACCGCAGATCGGGCAGGGACGCAGCGAATTTGAGGACTTCATCGCTAACCGATATAATCAGACGGGCGTGATTTGAAAGCTTTCACGATCGGTGCTCGGATCCGCCTCGATTGTGATCTTGCGCCCGAATCGGTCCTCCAGCGCGCGCAAGGCTGCTGCCGCAACGCCCGAAAATGCGGCCGCGACATCCGGCGCGATGGTCAGGCGCCAACTTCTTCCAGGCTGCGCCCGCGCCTCGCGGCGCAATGCACGCAGCGCCTCGTGCGCAACGGTGATCGCGGTCTTGACGAGAGGACCGCCGGAGCGCAGTTCGAGCAGCGTTTCGGCGAGCGGGCGCCGGCGGCGGGGCCGCACTAGCTCGAGGTGCCCGAGCCGCGTCCAGCCGAGGACCTGTGGGCATGCGGGGTCAGAGGCCAGCCGCTCGGCGAGCGCGTCGCGGACGCGCTCGCGCAATCTACGATGACCCATTCCGACAAAGTCGATGACGATGCCGCCGGCGAGATTGCGCAACCGAATCTCCCGGGCGATAGCACTGGCCGCGGCAAGATTGACAGCGAGCCCGGCGCGCTCGGGTGATCCTGTCTCCGGGGTTCCGCTGTCGACATCGATCATCACCCCAGCCCGTGTCGCTTCGATGGTCACCCAGCCGCCGCCGTCAAGGGCGAACGTTCGCGATAACGCTTGGCCAAAGGTGGCATCGAGCTCGATCGGCCCCTCCGGCTCTGACCGGTGCTGCGCTACAACACCCGGAAATGCCTTGCGGAGTTCGGGAATGCTGGCGGGATCGTCGGTGAAAATGCGCGTTGGCGACACCGGCAGTGCAGAGGAGAGCGCAGCGGCAAAGGTCGCGGGCGGGTCGAGCCGCATCGGCGGCTGGAACTCCGAGGCCCGCTTACATATGTCGGCCCAGTGCCGGAGCAGTTCCGTTGTCGCTGCGATTAGCGTTTCGACAGGCGCGGATTCGAGCAGCTTGATGCCGACGGAGCTTTGCCATGAGGGTTCTTCCCTCCACCCGTCGACGGCAGCGCGCAACCGAGCCCGCTCCTCAGGCGACAGCGTCTCGCCGCCGACCATTCCCCGTCCACCCGATCGAAGTTCAATGACCTTGCCGCGCAACGCGAGCAACATCGTCGCACTTGCAGCCTTGCCGCCCTGCGCCTCGCGGCGAATTTGGACGATGACGCGCTCGCCCTCATCGAGCCGTCGGCCACGCGGGAAAACCTCGTTCTGGGGTAGGAAAGCTGGCCGATCGGCGCCGATATCAACGAGCATCGCGCCGAGCGCTGGCAGCAGCCGATGGACTCGACCGAGGTGAATGCTGCCGGCTTCGCTACGATCTCCTCGCTCGACGAAGAGTTCGACCGGAATCCCGTCCTCAAGCAGGGCTGCGCGCCATTCGCCGGGGCCGGCGGCGATCAGCAACTCGTCGAGCATGGCATTCGGTAGCCGCGGCCGGCAAGCAACTGTGCCGTTTCGAAGAGCGGCAGCCCGACCACATTCGTGTAGGAGCCACGCACCCATCGGATCAGCGCCGCCGCCCGGCCCTGAATCGCGTAGCCGCCGGCCTTGTCGCGCCATTCACCGCAACAGAGATAAGTCGCGATCTCGGCCTCACTCAGGTGTTTGAATGCGACTTGGGTGTCGACGCGGCGCAATGTCAGCCGATCGCCCGGGCCTGCCAAAGCGATGCCGCTATGGACGCGGTGGCGGCGCCCCGACAGTAGTTCGAGGCAGGATCGCGCGGTCGCTGGATCGGAGGCTTTCGGCAGAATGCGGCGCCCGCATGCAACGACCGTGTCGGCCGCCAGGACATAGGCCCCGGGATGCCGAGGCATGACTGCCCGCGCCTTCTCCTCAGCCAAGCGCATCGCATGAGCCGGTGGCAGCTCACCGGGGCGGGGGGTTTCATCGACATCAGCGGGGTCGATCCCGTCGGGCACGAGCCCAATCTGCCGGAGCAGGTCGAGCCGGCGCGGCGACGCGGAGGCAAGCACGAGGAGTGGTGCCATCAGCCCTCGTCACCCGCGCAGATGCAGCACGCAGATCAACGTAAACAAGCGCCGCGCCGTGTCGTGGTCGATGGCAACTTTATCGGCGAGCCGCTCCATCAACAGCGTCGACCCCTCGTCATGCAACGACCGCCGTCCCACGTCAATCGCCTCAATCTGGGCGAGGCTCGAGCGGCGGATCGCTTCGTAATAGCTCTCGCACACCATGAAGTAGTCTCTGACGATGCCGCGAAACGGGGCGAGCGGCAGGACGATGGTCTCGCGAGAACCGTTCACCGCCGAATGAACATCGATGCTCAATCGGTTCTCTTCGATTGCCAGATGTAGGTGAAAGGGCCCGCCGCATCCTGAAGTCGGCGCAAAATGGTTCTCCTCCAGCAAATCAAGTATCGCCACGGCACGCTCGTGTTCGATGTCGGGATTACGTCGGACCACGGTGTGCTCGTCGAGCGTGATGCCAGCGATCCGCCAATGACCCGTCGAATCGCCCGGAGGCTGGGCCATGGCCGTGGCTTATGCCTCCGGTGTCAGCCGGATCGACAGCGACAGCGCATGAGCCTCCAGCCCTTCCGCTTCAGCGAGACGGATCGCCGCTGGGCCGAGCGCGGCGAGGCTGGCCTCATCGCAACGGAGCAACGAGGTACGCTTGATGAAATCCAGCACGCCAAGACCGGAGGCAAAGCGCGCGCTTCGGCCCGTCGGCAGGACATGGTTGGGTCCACCGAGATAGTCCCCGACGGCCTCGGGGGTGTGGCGGCCGAGGAATATGGCGCCGGCGTGTTGAACCTTCTCGGCCAGCGCATCGGCTTCGTCGAGCGCGAGTTCGAGATGCTCCGGAGCGATCCGGTCGATCAGCACCGCCGCCTCGTTCCAGTCGGCGACGAGGAGGATCGCACCGTGGGCTTCCCAGCTCGCGCGAGCGATGCGTGCGCGCGGTAATCGGATCAGATGCCGTTCGACTGCTGCTTCGACCGCCCCGGCGAAGGCCTCGTCATCGGTCATGAGCATCGCTTGCGATGCGCTGTCGTGCTCAGCCTGCGAGAGCAAATCAGCAGCGATCCACTCCGGATTGTTGCGCTGATCGGCGACGACGAGAATTTCAGAGGGACCAGCGATCATATCGATGCCAACCCGGCCAAAGACGCGCCGTTTGGCTGCGGCGACGTAGGCATTCCCCGGGCCGACGATCTTGTCGACGGGCGCAATCGTCGCGGTGCCATAGGCGAGCGCTGCCACCGCTTGCGCTCCGCCCACCCGATAGATCTCGTCGATCCCGACCATCTTCGCCGCCGCGAAAACGAGAGGATTGAGGACGCCGCCCGGCGTCGGCACGGTGATCGCCAGCCGCTCGACCCCGGCCACCTTGGCCGGAAGGGCGTTCATCAGCACTGAGGACGGATAGGCGGCGGTGCCGCCGGGGATATAAAGCCCAGCCGACGCGAGTGGTCTCCAGCGGGACGCAAGCCGTACTCCGAGCGCATCGACATAGTCGATTGGCGGCGGCATCTGCCTGCGATGGAAGTCTTCGATCCGCTCCGCGGCCAACCGTAACGCGGCCACGGTCTCGGGCGAAGCCGCGGCAGCACTCTCGGCAATCTCACTCCGTGTAAGACGCAGGCCGGAGGCGGCGAGGTCGACGCCGTCAAAGCGCCGCGTGTATTCGATCAGCGCCGCGTCGCCGCGCTGTGCGACATCCTCGATGATCGAGGCGACTACGACATCGACATCCGCCCCGGTCTCTCGCTTTACCTCGAGAAATTGCCGGAAGTTTATTTCAAACCCGGCTGCACGGGTCGACAATCTGACTGGTATTAGCCCCTCCGCCGGTTTGCTCTACCCTCTTCTTCCCCTCCCTGGTTAAGCGGAGGGGAAGGTGCTCTATCAATCGCCTGGCGGAAGCGCTCTATCCAGTCCCCCACCTCGCTCGCGCGGGTCTTCAACGCCGGGCGGTTGACGATCAGCCGCGAACTCACCTCGGCGATGCGCTCGATCTCGATCAAGCCGTTTGCCTTAAGCGTGGCGCCAGTCTGAACAAGATCGACAATGTGACGGCAAAGGCCGAGGTTCGGAGCGAGTTCGACCGCGCCGTTCAACTTGATGCATTCCGCCTGCACGCCGCGCGCGGCGAAATGACGACGGGTGATCTCCGGATATTTGGTGGCGACCCGAACATGGCTCGCGCGACTGACATTTTTGCGGGCGGTGCCGTCGGTGGTGGCTGCGACCGCAAGATGGCAGTGCCCGACATCAAGGTCGAGCGGCGCGTAAATCTCGGAATAGTCGAATTCCATCAGCACATCATTGCCGGCGATGCCGAGCTGGGCAGCGCCGAAGGCGACGAAGGTGGCGACGTCAAAGCTGCGCACTCGTATCAGATCTAATCCGGGCGCGCTCGTGGTAAAGCGGAGTTGCCGCGAGCCCTGGTCGTCAAAGGAGGGCTCCGGCGCGATGCCGAGACGGCGCAGAAGGGGCATCACCTCGCCGAGGATCCGACCATTGGGCAGCGCCAGGATCAACACACTTTCCGCACCGCGCGCATTTACTGCGCCAGTCATACCCGCTCATCCGCATCGTGCCGCGGCTGCCATTGTGTCGGCCAGGGCTCCCCGACATCCTGCGCATGACAAACGATGCGGGCAACGTCCAGCCGAATCGAAGCCCCGCCGGAAAATTCGAGCCGTATCGCGTCTCCCTCGCCGTCGTGCCAGGGCCGGATCGTCAGCAGCGACAAGATCCGATCGTCCTCGCTGCGGCGAAAGCCTATGTAGGACACTCCAGCGACGGCCCCGAACGTGATGCCACACAGAATGCGCTGGTAACCGGCCTCAGCGCGCTCCGGGCGCGCTGCTCCCTCCCAACGAAATCGGTTGGCAGCCATTAGGAACGTACGATCCTGCGGAACAAAAGCGAGGTCCCGGACGGCAACGAGCGCGTCCTGCAAGCAAGCCGAGATCACCGCGAGATCGTCCGCATCCTCGGCGCGCAGCTTGAGCGCCGCGCCGTTATCGTCAGGCATCGCGCTGTCTCTCGATGCGGGCGCCGCAGGCCGCAAGTTTCTCCTCGATTTTCTCGTAGCCGCGGTCGAGGTGGTAGACGCGGTTGATTACCGTCTCGCCCTCGGCGACGAGACCCGCCACCACCAGCGATACCGAGGCGCGCAAATCCGTAGCCATCACCGGCGCCCCCATCAAGCGAGGCACCCCTCGCACCAAGGCGGAGGCGCCGTGCACAGTGATGTTGGCTCCCATGCGCGCGAGCTCGGGGACATGCATGAAGCGGTTTTCGAAAATCGTTTCGGTGATCATCGACGCGCCTCCAGCGGTCGCCATCAGCGCCATCATTTGCGCCTGCAGATCCGTCGGAAAGCCCGGATAGGGTTCGGTCATGATGTCGACGCCCTCCAGAGAGCGGGAGCGTCGCCGCACCTTCAGCCCATCCGGGGTAGCCGATACCTCCACACCCGCTCCTTCCAGGGTACGCACCAACGCTGCGACGAGATCGATCCGGGTGCCGGTGAGCCGCAGCTCACCGTCGGTCGCCGCTGCCGCCATCATGTAGGTACCGGTTTCGATGCGATCGGGGATAATCGCATGGGCTGTCCCGTGCAGTCGACCGCTCCCGACAATGCGGAGCCGGTCGGTTCCGATGCCATCGATTCGGGCCCCCATAGCGACAAGGCAGGTGGCGAGATCGGTGATCTCAGGTTCCCGTGCGGCGTTTATAAGCAGGGTCTCCCCTTCCGCGAGCGTAGCCGCCATCAGCAGATTCTCGGTTGCGCCAACCGACACGGCGGGAAAAGCGATCTCGGCGCCTTTCAGACCCTTGGGCGCGCGCGCGTCGACATAACCGCCATGTAGCTCCACCTCGGCGCCCAGCCGCTGCAGCCCCTTGATGTGGAGATCGACCGGTCGCGGACCGATCGCGCAGCCGCC
>DATNKF010000389.1:0-5166 GCA_035603555.1 Allostellaceae bacterium | reverse complement strand
TCGTCGACGACGACATAGCCGACGAGGCTGACCGCACCGGTTTTGGGATCGATCTCCACCTCGCACACGTGGCAGCCATTGGGGAAGGTGGCACGCTCGGGCGCATAGGTCGCGTGCTCGTAAAGGCCGGGCTCCATTCCGGGCGGCAGCCGCGCCGGTTGGAACGAGGTCCGTGCGACTTGCGTCAGCGCGATGCTGCGGTCGGTGCCGACGACCGTGAACTTGCCTTCCGCGAATTCGAGATCGGCTTCGGCGGCTTCGAGCAAATGGGCCGCGAGCCGCTTGCCCTTGTCGATGACTTTACCGGCCGCGAGGCTCAGCGCCGAACCGCCGACGACCATCGAGCGCGAGCCGTTCGAGCCCATGCCGAAGGCCACCCGATCGGTGTCGCCGTCGATGTACTGGATGTCGTTCGGGTCGAGGCCGAGCCGCTCGCAGAGGATCTGCTTGAATGCCGTCTCATGCCCCTGACCATGCGCCTTGGTGCCCATCAGCAGCATCGCGGTGCCGCTAGGATTGAAACGGATTTCGGCATATTCCGGTACCGGGCCGGCAGCCGCTTCTATCGCGTTGGCGAGCCCGATGCCGCGCAGCATGCCGCGCCCCGTCGACTGCTCGCGCCGTGATGGGAAGCCCGGGTGATCGGCCGCGGCGATGGCGGTCTCCATGTTCTTCGCAAACTCGCCGCAATCGTAATTCGGCCCCAGAGCGGTCTGGTAAGGCATCGCCGCAGGCGAAATGATGTTGCGCCGCCGAAGCTCGATTGCGTCGAGATTCAGCTCGCGGGCTGCATCCTCCACAGCCCGCTCGATCAGATAGATCGCCTCGGGCCGGCCGGCACCGCGATAGGGTGCGGTCGGGCTGGTGTTCGACAGCACCGCGTCGATGCTGACATACGCAGCGGGGATGCCATAGACGCCGACCACCGTGCCGATCATGCCGAACGGGGTCAGCAGCTGGCGGTCGGACGCGATATAGGCGCCGATATTCGCGAGCATGTGCAGCCGCAGCGCGAGGATGTTCGCCTTCTCATCAAAGGCGAGCTCGATCTCGCCGATATTGTCCCGCCCGTGCTCGTCGGCGAGGATGACCTCGGAGCGCTCGCAGCTCCATTTGACGGGTCGGCCGAGCTTCTTTGCCGCCCACAGGGTCAGGCGATGCTCGACATACTGCCAGCCCTTGGCGCCGAACCCGCCGCCGACATCGTGGCAGACCACCCGGACTTTGCTCTCCGGCACCCTGAAGACCATGTTGGCCAGCATGTTGCGGACACGGTGCGGGTAGTTGACGTCGGCATGGAGCGTGTACCTGTCTTCGCCGGGATCGTAGGTCCCGATGGCACCGCGCGGCTCCAGGTACTGGGCATGTACCCGGCTGATCACATAGCGGCGACGGACGATGTGCCGGGCGCGGGCAAACGCGGCCTCGGTCTTGGCTTTGTCGCCCCGCTCGTAGGTGTGGGAGATGTTGTCGGGGTTCTCGTCCCAGACCCGCGGCGCGTCCGGTAGCGCCGCATCGGCCGTCGAGGTGACCGCGGGAAGGGGCTCGTAGTCGATCTCGACCAGCTCGGCGGCGTCCTTCGCCTGCGCCAAGGTCTCCGCGATGATCATCGCGACCGGGTCGCCGACATAGCGGGCGCGATCGATGACCAGAGCCGGGCGCTGCGGCGCGAACATCGGCGACCCGTCGGCCTTCTTGCGCGGCATCGCCGCCTTCGGCATGGCGAGCCCGTCGGCCGCATAATCGGCACCGGTATAGACTGCGTGCACGCCCGGCGCTGTGGCGGCGGCGGATGCGGCGATCGATTTGATCCTCGCATGCGCGTGCGGCGACCGCAGAAATACCGCATGGAGCTGCCCGGGCAAGTTGGTGTCGTCCTGATACCGGCCTCTACCCTTGAGCAGCCTGGCGTCCTCGAGCCGGGTCACCGGCTGGCCAACACCGAACTTTATCATTGCTGGGCTCCTGGATGTGTACAACTGCCGGTACTTCGCAGACCGGAGCGCGGAATGCGGCCGAAGGAGAGGAAATCGATGGCGCCGGGAATATATGCACGGCTCGCCGCGTATAAGTAATATTCAGCGGTCCTCGCGGGTCGCGGGCAAGTATGGAAGCTAGCCATGTCCGTTCTCTCAAGGAGTCGTTGGCTGAACCGTCTCGCCGTGGTCCTTGTCACAGGGGTGAGCCTTGCGGCAATCACCTTGGCGGCGGCCCCGGCCCAAGCACGAGTGTTCGTCGGGGTTGGCGTCCCCTTCCCTGGCGCCTTCGGTTATTACGCACCGCCTCCTTATTATGCGTACCCCTACGGCTATCCGTACTACGGATACCCTGCCTACGCATATCCTGGCGGCGTTTTCATCGGCGGAACCTTCGGCCCGCATCATCATCACCATCATTGGCGATGATGACCTGGTAACGCCCGAGCTGGGCGCTCCGTCTAGCCCGGGCAGGTCTCGGCCGTCGGGCAGAGGTGCTCGAACAGCACAACGAGCGGCATAAAGAAAACCGGAACGGTTATCGACAGCGGCATCGCTCGCGCATCGTCGGTGACCAGGAGGTCGACCTTGCGCGGCGCGCTGTCGGGGTCGCCGTCTTCGCTCGTCTCGCCCTTGAACCCGGCAATCGGGCGCAAGGTCAGCTCGATGCGAAGAGCGCCCTCGCGCGCATCGGCCTTCGGCAAAATGCGCCCGACAATGTCGAAGCGCCGTGCGCCGTCATAAACCGGGATCACAAAGGGGCTCTCGGGTGAGCGCTGCGCCACCCGCAACACGCCACGGATGCGCTCGAACGCCGTCACCGGATCGACGGTGTTGCTGCGAAAATTCTCGGCGAGCGGGGGCTTGCGGCTGGTGTCGTCCGGGCCGCGCTCGGCGATAACCGCGCCGCCGCGCGGAATGAAACGCATGCTGACACGGCGATCACGGCGCTGGCGCAAATCGTAGACGGCGTCGTAGGAAGAGGGCTCGGCCGGCCGGCCAGCGGCGAGGCGTCCTTCGGCCGAGGCGGTGGTCCTAAAATGCGTGAACAGGTGAGGCAAACCTTTGGTGCTGATTTCGATTTCGTCGTGGTACGCAGCATCGCCGTCGCGCAGCCTGAGCCGGATCTCGGCCGCCGGAAGCCCCGCCCAGTAAGCGGCGTAAACCGCGACGACTTCTCCGGCATTAGCCGGAGCCGGAGCCGCACCCGTCGCCACCCACAGGACGGCAGCAAGCACCCAACCAAACCGGGGGCATCGCGATCGCACGCCGCCGTACTCAGTGCGCAGCGGCGATGTATTGCCAGGTTGCGCCGTCCCAGACGATCCTTTCGCCGCTCGGAAAGTGCAGCTCGATCGCACCTTCCTTCGAACGCGTGCGCCGTATTTTTCCGGGCGTCTCCAAATGCTCGGCCTCCCAGCGGTCGCTGAGCGCGAGCCCGATGCGGCCGGGGCTCAGCCCGTCTCTTTGCAGAGCAATCGCATCATCGAGAAGTTCACGCACAATGCTCATGTCGGGACCCACCCTGTTATTCCCCGGGCCGCGCTAAGCGACGAGCTCGGCGACGGTGTCATCGGGCAATCGGCCTTGCGCCCGATACTGTCCGATTTTCTCGATCAACGGAGCGTCCGATACCGCGTAGAGGATCGCGTCAATTTCACCCTTGTTGATGTGGCGCCGCCAGGCAAAGCCCGGCGCGACAAATACATCGTTGGTCTGCCAATCGTAGATCCTACCGGCAATCTCGGTAATCCCCCGCCCTGCCAGAACGACGTAGAGGGTGCTGGCGGTTTCGCGTTTGAAACGCGTCGCCTCCCCGGGCCTGAGAAGCTGCGCCCGATAGTCGAGGGTGGGGAAGACCGAGGCCCCGGTCGCGGGGTTAACGAACCTCAACGTGACGGCTTCGTAGGGATCGCCCGGCTCCTGCCGCAGCCCGGAGAGCGCCTCCCTGACATCGGCCCCGCGATAGTGGAAGAGCGGCGAGGTATCGCGCCCGAAGCCGCGGCGGTGCGCCACAAAACTCGGGACGAGCCCGCCCTGCCCGTAGAGCTTGTGCGAGTATGATGCCGGAAGGGTCACCGGCTGGGACCGGGAGTTGCCTTGCGTTTCCCCCGAGAACGCCTCGTCGAGCCAGACACAGTCGAGAAACTCCATCAGCGGGAAGTCCAAGACATCGATCCACACAACCGGCTCGGCGCCGTCGTTGCCGTGGTCGTGCCAAGTGCCGTTGGGCGTGAGGATCAGGTCGCCGCGCGCGGCCTCACAGCGTTCCCCTTCGATGGTCGTGTAGCCGCCTTTGTCCGACAAGATCGTCCGGCTGGCATTCGGCGTATGGATATGGACCGGTGCCACGTCGCCGGGATTGTAGATCGACACCGCGCAGCGCATCGTGCTGGTGACCTGCAACCGCCCGCCGAGCCCCGGATTGGTCAGCAGAAACTGCTGGCGCTCGGCAAATTCGATCGGCGATACATCGGCCCCTCGGGCGATCTCGGCGATGCGGTCGAGGTAGGGCGAGATCTCGGTCCAGCGCCAGTGATGGGCAACCGGTTTCAGCTGGGCGGCGCCGACACGCCCCTCGGCGAGCCGTCCGCTCGCCTCTAGGCCAGTTTCGCGGAACCACGGGCGCTGCGCCGGAGCGTTGGCCTGGGTGCGCAGCCAGATATTAAGCTGGCCGGCCTCGGCATTAAGCCGCTCCATGGCCTCTCGAGCATTCATCATGCGTCCCCCTCTGCTTTTACGAGGGCTCGAGCGCCCGGGCATAGAGCCGCAGATCCGCGACGAGGCCCTCATCGCGCTCGATCGCATAGTCGCTGCGGCTCGTTCCCGCCTTTTCGAGGACCATCAGTGCTGCTGGATCGTCGGTCTCGAAGACCCGCAAGCTGCGTCCGTCGGAAGCGAGCTCCGCGAGCTTCGCCTTGATCGGCAATACCGGCAGCCGCTCGGCGATATCGATCAACTCGATCAATCCTTCGACGGTGATCCCGGCCTCTTCGACCTGGCGGCGGAGTTCGTCGGCAGCGGCAGCTACGGCCTGGCGTTCGGCCGCCTGCAGGCGCGCCCGCTCATCGGCCTGCCGGCGATATTCGGCATAATGCGGCTCGATCCTTTTCAAAAAAATGTCAGCGGGAACGCTGCTCGTGTCGATCCAACTCTTCGATTTGGTCCAAGTTGTGGCGAGCCATTGCCG
>DATNKF010000388.1:0-2691 GCA_035603555.1 Allostellaceae bacterium | reverse complement strand
ACCGGCATTCTCCGGATGCAAGGCGGACGGAATCTCGACAGATCGGCGTTCTGCGCCAGCACCCGACCTTCTCGCGCTCGAGGAGAGCGGGGCCTTTTCTTCTGCTTAACCCCGATTTTGACGGAGATTCGCCGCGGGCCCGCCGCGAGGCTGGTCTCGATCGACGTGTGATTTTATAAAACTAATATTTATTGACAAAAACGCACAAATATGCTAGGCGTTCTTGATCGCCAACCACCGAGGTCGCTTACGGGGAATGGTTTCCACGGTCTTTAGGGTTCGAGGGTTCTATTTTTGTTCCCACATTCTCAATCCCGGGGCCTGTTTCTCACCTGCAGAAGCAGGGTTGAGCGAACACGGTTCGCACAGCGGCTGCACCAGGCCGATCCCTGGAATTCCCGCGCCTGGGACGCCACATCGCAAGGCCCGGGTGAGGATGTGTGATGCCCGCTCCCTCCTATGCGCCGCTCGATGAGGCTCTTGAGATCCTCGCGCCTTACGGGATCGAGCTCAGAAACGGCAACAGCAATCACGCGCCGATGGTGGCCGAGGCGCTGTGCGCGATGGGCCGGCCCGACGCGGTGCTGCCGTGGATCGGACGCTATCGCGAGCGGATGTTGCCGCGGTCGGAGGCGGGCGATCGCATTCGACGCGAAGACTGGCGCGGAGCACTCGGCGATCGCGGCCGCTTCGCCGACTGGAGCGCGTTCTTCGCCCAAGAGTTGGAAGAGGCGCCGTGGCGGCAGGTGATCGATCGCTGGGTGGAGCGTCTGATGCCAGGGTTTTGCGCCGCGGCGACGCATGGCGTGATCCGCGTCGGGCATGCCGCGCGAAGCCTGGCCGCGGGCGAAACGCCGCATCGGATCCGCGAGCTCGCCGACGCTTTCGCCAGCTGGGCGGCCACCTATCAGGAGCTGCCCACAAGCCATCGCACCGCGAACGGCGCGATGGCGCCGCGTCAGGCGATCACCCGAGTGCCGATCGTACCGCTCGATCGCCGGAACCATGGCGGAAATATCACGGCATCGCTCGCCATGCTCGGTGACTTCCCCGAGTTTGCGCCGGCGATCGGGTTGCTTGACACCGGGGGTGATCTCGTCTCGCTCGTCGCGGAGCTGACCGAGGTGTTTGCGCGAGTCTACCTCGCCAACGCTCGCGACATCCGGACGACGATTGCCTTCATTCACGGGGTCACCAGCCCCGCCGCACTCGGCAATATTGCGCCGCAGGTCAGCGATCGAACGGCCCGCGCGGCAGTCCGCTATGCCTGGCAATCGGGCTGTGGGCTGTACTCGTGCTTCGGGCAGGATACCGCGGCAGTCGAAGAAATCGGGCGGAGCGAGGCGGGCGAGGACGAGCTGGCAGATCGCGCCATCGCACATGGCGACGAACACGTCATCAAGTTCACGGAGGTGTGCCTTCACCGGCACGCGCTCAGCCCCTCGCCGGTCTACCTTGCCGCTGCGGACCACGTATCAAGCATGATACCGCGACGTTGAAGAGCCTCGCGCGCCTAGGACGTTCGCCGGCCGATCAGCCAAAGGATGGGAGGGAGGTATGGCAGAGTTGTCCCCGGCGACCCGCGATGCTCTGTTGCGCGTCGGCACATCGACCCTGACCGGGGGCAGGGGAGGAGGCCAAACGCGACTTCGAAGCGTGGCAGGAGCGGCGTTCTGCCGCCGGCTAGCTGAAGACGGCGACGAACTCGCAGGTCACCTGGGCGTTGCTTTCGGAACCGAGCGCCATCGTGTGCCGGGCCGGGCGAGACGCCGCGTCGGGGAACATCTTGACCCACTCGTCGTTGAGCGCGGCGCGCCCGGTCGCCGGCTCCTTCATCCAGAATGTCATCTTGATGATGTCGTCGGGCGTTCCGCCGGCCGCCTCTATGGCGGCGCGCACATGGGTAAAGAGGTTAGTGACCTGTTTTGCCAGTTCCGGCGGCAGGTTGCGGGTTCCCGGATCGACCCCGCTGATCACGCTCGTCATCATCATATTGCCGATCCGGCTGGCGTTCGGGATCGGGTTCTGATGGGCGAAGCCGGGGAAATTCACGCTTTGTCGTTTTGCCATCGCATCGCTCCTTGTCGCTGGGTGCTATGATCGTCGAGCCAATAGCTGAAGGCCGTTCTCTCGGGAGATCGCAAATGATGCGCTCATGGATACATTTTACGCGTGGCCGCTTTGTGCGCCAAGCGCGGGTCGGGCTCGGCGAGCTCAGGGAGGAGCACCTCAGCCGACAGGGTTTTGCCGGCCCGGTCGCGATGCTCTACCGCACCGATGGGCCGAACGAGGTGGTCCGGATCGAGGGCGATTACCGTCCCCGGCAGATCGACAGCGCTGATGTCGTTGCGGCCGACGCGGCCGACCCGCGCGGCGCACCGTTGATCCTGCTGTCCAACGAGGACGTCTCAATCGCGATCGGCCGCCGCCGGCAGGCGATGCCCTTTTGCTACCGCAATATCGACGGCGACCTGCTCTATTTTGTGCATCGCGGCACCGGAGTTTTTGCTACCGAGTTTGGCCCGCTTTCCTACGAGCCTGGCGATTACATCCTGCTGCCCAAGGGGACCACCTTTCGCCTGATGCCTGACGATGCCGATAGTCTATTGCTGGTCGTCGAAGCGCCGCAGCCGATCCGGTTGTGCGAGCACGAGCAAGTCGGGCGGCATACTCCCGTCGATCCGACTGTTC
>DATNKF010000387.1:0-3163 GCA_035603555.1 Allostellaceae bacterium | reverse complement strand
GGATCAGCGCTACTCCGCCGACATCGACATTCTCCAAGCATTCCGCGGCGCCGGCGCCGGAGGCGACGGTCTCGGCGAACGGATAGAGATTGCAGACGACGAGGTCGATCGGGGCGATCCCCCGTTTGGCGAGTGCCGCGAGATCATCCGGCCGGTCGCGCCGCGCCAAGAGGCCGGCATGGATCGCCGGGTGCAGGGTCTTCACCCGCCCGTCGAGCATTTCGGGAAAGCCGGTGACCGCCGCCACCTCGGTGACCGGCAACCCTGCCGCCGCAAGGGTCCGCGCCGACCCGCCGGTCGAGATCAGTGCGACCCCGCGCGTGGCGAGTTCGGCGGCGAAAGGGACGATCCCGGTCTTGTCGGCGACCGAAACGAGCGCGCGTCGGATCATCGACGCGGCCTCCTCGTCGCGGGAAGGGACGATGGCACGCCGGCGGCGGCGAGCGCCGCCTGCTGACGGGCGGCGAGCATGGCCTCGTCGAAATCGTCGATCAAATCGTGAAACATGCGGTACCAGTTGAGTTCGGCCTTGAGGTGCATGAACACCGAGCCGAGCCCGATCGCGGCGCGATCCATAAAGACGAATTCGCGCGGCGGCCTGACCCCGCCGAGCCGGCGGATGTCGCGGTGCACGCTCTCGGCGACGGTGGCGCCATAGGCTCCGCTGCGCTTTTCCTGGATCAGCCGCGCGCGGTCTTCGAGCAGCGGGCCGTAAACGAACAATGCCCAGCGGTTCAGCACATCGATCATTTCGCGCGACAGGTTGCCGAACCCCCAGCTCTGATAGGCGTGGACGGCGAGGTCGCGATCGTCGCGCTGTAGGGCGTGGTAGAGATCGATGACGCCGCGAACGAAGGAGGCAGGAAAGATCCGGATGCAGCCGAAATCGAGCAGGTTGACGGTCCCACTCGGCGCCACCGTGTAGTTGCCGAGATGCGGGTCACCGTGAATGACCCCGTAAAAGTAGAACGGCACGTACCACATCCGGAACATGCGCAAGGCGATCTCGTTGCGCTCCGCAAGTGGGGCGTCCTTTGCCACCTCAAGGACCGGCGCCCCTTCGAGCCAAGTCATCGTCAGCAGCCGGCGGGTCGAAAGTTCGGGCAAGGGCGCCGGCACAGCAATGCCGGGCTCGCCGCGCAGGATCTCGCCGTAGAGCCGCATATGCGCGGCCTCGCGCTGGTAGTCGAGCTCTTCGCGCAGCCGGTCGGCGATCTCGGCATGGATCTCGCCGGTCGTGACCGAACGGTCGTAACGCTCGTAGAGGCTCATCAAGACCCTCAACTGCCCCAGATCGGCTTCCACCGCCGACGCCATGTCGGGATACTGCAATTTGCAGGCGAGGGCCGTGCCGTCGCGAGCGGTCGCCCGATGCACCTGGCCGAGCGAGGCGGCGCGCGCCGCGATCTTCTCAAAATCGCGAAATTTGGACTCCCAGCCGATGCCCAGCTCGCCCGCCATCCGCCGTCTGACAAAGGGCCAGCCCATCGCCGGTGCATTCGCTTGCAGCTGGGCGAGCTCCTCGACGTATTCCTTCGGCAGCCCGTCGGGGATCGTCGCCAAGAGCTGCGCCACCTTCATCAGCGGCCCCTTGATGCCGCCGAGGGCGGCCTTCAGCTCGGCGGCGTGCCGGCCGCGATCGAGGTTGAGACCGAGATAGCGCTCCCCCGCGAGCCGTGCGGCGAGGCCACCCATGGCCGTCGACACCTGGGCGTAGCGGCGCACCCGCCCGGTAAAGGAATTATTGTCGCTCAAATAAACAACCTGAACTTCACTTCGACGTCATTCGTTCACCTCGCCCACCTGATCTTGCTGGCCGAGATCAGGTCGGATCGAATCGCGCAACGATTACTCTAGCAGCGAGAGGCGCCGGAGGTCCTCTTCTGTCCACCTCGCCTGAAGCTCGATCATCGAGCGGAGCGTTCCGATCGGGAAGGTGTCGCTGCCGCGATGAAATGTGACGGTTACTCGACGTCCATCAGTATGGCGATAGCGTTGGTGCGAGCCGCGCTGATTGTAGAGGATAAAGCCGTCGCGAGTGAGCGCATTGGTGATCTCGCGTGCCGTGAGATTCCGCAACCGTCGCCATTCGATCCGGCTCATACGGTAATTGCAACGAGCGGTTCCTCCGAAACCGCTGCACTGGCCGGCACGGGCTCGCCCTCTTCGACCAGTTCGGCGACGATCATCTCCAACACCTCACGAATATTCCGAAGTGCTTCCTCGTGCGTGTACCCCCAAGTTGCCGCACCCTGTGCCTCAAGCGGGGGGCAATAGGCGCGCCAGCGATCTTCATCGGGCTCGACGACGACTTTGAACGTGTAGGTAGTCACGCCATGTTCCTCTCAGTCATTTGATCCTCATCACCGCCTCAGCCGAGCCGTTCGAGCTCGTCGATAAAGCCGGCGATCACCGAGAGTCCTTTCGACCAGAAGGCGGGGTCGGCGGCGTCGAGGCCGAAGGGTGCGAGCAGCTCGCGATGACGCAATGTACCCCCGGCGCGCAGCAGCTCGAGGTATTTTTCGGCGAATCCTTGGTGCGCATCTTGGTAGACCGCGTAAAGCGAGTTCACCAGGCAATCGCCGAAGGCGTAGGCATAGACGTAGAACGGCGTGTGGATGAAGTGCGGGATATAGGTCCAGTAATAGCGGTAAGGGTCGTCTAGGCGCAATGCCGGGCCGAGGCTCTCGCGCTGCACGTCGAGCCAGATCTCGCCGAGCCGGTCGGGGGTCAGCTCGGCTTCGCGCCGCTCGTCGTGGACCTTGATCTCGAAAGTTGCGAAGGCAACCTGCCGCACCACCGTATTCAGCATGTCCTCGACTTTGGCGGCGAGCATGATCTTGCGCCGCCCCGGATCGGTCTCGCGGGCGAGCAACGCGCGGAAGGTCAGCATCTCGCCAAAGACCGAGGCCGTCTCGGCGAGCGTCAGCGGGGTGTCGGCCATCAAATAGCCCTGCCGCGCCGCGAGCACCTGGTGGACGCCGTGGCCGAGCTCGTGCGCCAAGGTCATCACGTCGCGCACTTTGCCCTGATAATTGAGCAAGAGATAGGGGTGGGCGCTCGGCACCGTCGGATGGGCAAAAGCGCCCGACGCCTTGCCGGGACGCACCGGTGCATCGATCCAGCGTCCCGCGAAAAAGCGCCCGCCGACCGCCGCGAGCTC
>DATNKF010000386.1:0-25879 GCA_035603555.1 Allostellaceae bacterium | reverse complement strand
GGAACGGGGCCAGGGTCGCAAGTGGCTCTTGACTACCTCCCACTTGCCGAGGCGATGCCTCAGGTATTCCCTCACGAAGACCACAGAGCCTTCGATCAGGTCGCCATCGGTTCGGTTGCGAAGGGTGGTCATTTACACCCTCCTTTCCGGGGCTTGACGCCCCTGCCAAAGGCGCCGGGGGCCCGGTTAGGAGGCAGTAAGAACGCCATCCGCACGATCAACTGACCGCGGGTTGTGCGATCCGTCAAGAGGTCGGCGTTAATCGTAAAGACTGGCGCTCAAAGGCGCGCAATTTTCTCCAGTACTAACGCATTTCATCTCACAGCGTGGCGACCATTGGTTGATTATCTGTCATTTTTCGTTTACACGTGGCGCACTGTGCAATGCTATCGCTGTTGTCGGCACCGAAGCGACCGCATTGAACGCCGATTGATGGGCAAATGGAGCGAGGAGATTAAGAATCCATCGAACCATGTGCATCCGACCGGCAGGGGTAAATTTTTTGCCTTTTGGCGAGGGCAGATGGTCGATACGCCAGACGGCCATCGTCGACATTTCGAAAGCGAGGAGGACGCCTGGAGGTTCTTGCTGCAATGCGATGAGGTCGGTCGCATACTCCGCTAGGTGAGACAGCTACATTATTCCTTCTACTTCCCGATGCAGAAATCGCGGAAGATTACGTCGAGCAGATCCTCGACATCGACGGCGCCGGTGATGCGGCCGAGGCTGCGCAAGGCGAGACGGAAATCTTCAGCGCGGAGCTCGGGCAAGGGGGCGCCGAGCGCGCGCCTCAGGGATTGGGTCGCGTCTTCGAGCGCCTGGCGGTGCCGAGCGCGCGTCAGCACCGGGCTCTCGATCACATAACGTTGCGCGACCCGCGCGCCGAGCGCCGACAACAGCGCATCGATGCCCTCCCCCGTGAGCGCGGAGATCGGCCATGCTGGGCTCGGCAAATCGCCGCGCGGAGACACGAGGTCGATCTTGTTCGCCACCAGCAGCGTGTCGGGGCCGGGCCAGGCCGAGGCGCCGCACGCCTCGCCGGGGCAGCGGGTGTCAAATACGAAGAGCCTGATCTCGGCCTCGTCGGCACGCATCAGGGCGCGCCGCAGCCCCTCCTGCTCGACCACGTCCTCGCTGTCGCGCAACCCCGCCGTGTCGGCGAGCACGACGGGATAGCCCTGAAGATCGATTGCGACTTCGACAATGTCCCGCGTGGTGCCCGCGATGGGCGAGGTTATCGCCGCGTCGCGTCGTGCTATCCGATTGAGCAGGCTTGATTTTCCGGCGTTCGGCGGACCGACGATCGCGACCATGATGCCGTCTCTGAGCCGCTCGCCTCGGTGTCCGTCGGCGAGATGGCGTTCGATCTCGGCGACCAACGCTTCCGTCTCATCGAGCAGGCGATCCTCGATCTCCGGCGGCAGGTCCTCATCGGGAAAATCGATGGCCGCTTCGAGATGGGCGAGAATGCGGGTCAGGCGATCCCGCCAACCGCGGTAGAGGCCGCCAAGCTCGCCGTCAAGTTGGCGGAGGGCCTGACGGCGCTGCGCCTCGGTCTCCGCCGCGGCGAGATCGGCGATGGCTTCGGCCTGCAGCAGATCGAGCTTGCCGTTGAGAAAGGCCCGGCGGGTAAACTCGCCAGGCTCCGCGAAGCGCAGTCCGAGGCCAGCCAGCGCCCGCATGACCGCGGCGAGCACGGCGCGACTTCCGTGCACATGTAATTCGGCGACATCCTCCCCCGTAGCGCTGTTCGGCCCCGGGAACCACAGGACCAACCCGTCGTCGAGCCACTCTCCGGTCGCGGGATCGACGAACCGTGTCCGGCGAGCGAACCGCGGCGGGGGCACGCTGCCGGTGAGCACCGCGACCGCATGGCGGCTTTCTGGCCCGGAAAGGCGAAGAACGGCAATGGCGGCGCGCCCCGCTGCCGTCGCCGGGGCAAAGATCGTGTCGGAGGCCTCCGGATCGGACATTTCTGGCTGTGTCCCGGCGCTCTCGGTCATCCCTTGCGGAAGTCGGACCTCCCCCTATATGGTGAATGCAATTATCTCAATTATGGAAGTGATCAGTCTAATGCGAAATAGACAACACAAGGCCCCGGCCGCCAAATTCCCCTGCCAAGCACGTTTTTCCGCTGCAAAAGCGCACGAAATTCCGCTGCCGGCGGCCTGGCCAAACCGTATCCAAGCCCTTGACACACAATGGCTATTCGCCGTTAAGAAGGCGCTTTTCCGGGGCCGAAACGCGTTTTTTCCCTGCCGACAGGGGAAAATTGCGACGAGCCCCAGCCATGGCCCAAGCCCACCGTGCGGCGTCGTGATCCCCTCGGCAAAGATCGTATCGGAGGGGGCCGCTCCGGCCCTCAGTGCTTCGGCGGCAGCTGATCGGGCTGGAGCATCAGCCGTCTGACCCGCCCGCCGTTTTTGACATGCGTCTCCAGGATCTCGTCGATGTCCTGGCTGGACTCGTAGCGGTACCACACGCCCTCAGGGTAAATCACCATGTTCGGGCCAAACTCGCAGCGGTCAAGACAGCCTGCGGCGTTGCATCGGATATTCTCGATCCCCAGTTGCCGCGCCTTTTCACGCATATAGCCGCGCAGCTTGTCGACACCCCCAACCTCCGCGGCGCGGGCACTGCAACAACCGCGGGGATGGCCCTCCGGCCGCACATTCGTGCACATGAAGATGTGCTTCTCGTAAAACAGCGCAGGATCGGCGGGTGCATCTGCCACTGGCATTCTCCGGATCGGTTGGGTCCGGCGGAGCGAATGACGCAATCCGCCGTTCTTGGACTAAGATGCCGACCCTAACCTGTCGAGGCATTAAGGGCAATGCATCCGCTGCCCGGTCTCGACCTTCCGGCAGGCAGGAGTCGCGATGGACCGCAACCGCCTCGGCGAGGAGACGAGTCCCTACCTCCTTCAGCACAAGGACAATCCCGTACATTGGCAGCCATGGAGCGAGGCAACACTCGCCGCCGCCAAGGCGGCCGACAGGCCGATCCTGCTTTCGATCGGCTATGCCGCCTGCCATTGGTGCCACGTGATGGCACATGAAAGCTTCGAGAGCCAGGCGATCGCCGATCGAATGAACGATCGCTTCATCAACATCAAAGTCGATCGCGAGGAGCGGCCCGATCTCGATCAGATCTATCAGCATGCGCTCGCATTGATGGGGGAGCATGGCGGCTGGCCGCTGACCATGTTCCTCACACCCGATGGCGAGCCGTTCTGGGGTGGCACCTATTTCCCGCCGGAGCCGCGCTGGGGGCGGCCCGGCTTTCCCCAAATCCTCGAAGCGATCAGCACCGCCTATGTCAGCGACCGTGAGAAGGTCACCAAAAACGTCGTCGCCCTGCGCGAGGCATTGCAACGGCTCGGCCGGCCCGAGCGCGGCGGCTCGATCGCGCCCGAGCAGCTCGACCGGATCGCCGAGCGGCTCTTGCGCGAGGTGGACCAGCTTCATGGGGGGATCGGTACCGCGCCGAAATTTCCGCAGACCGGGATCCTCGAGGTCTTGTGGCGCGCCTGGAAGCGCAGGGGCCAGGCGCCTTACCGCGACGCCGTCGTCAAGGCGCTCGATGCGATGTGCCAGGGCGGCATCTACGATCATCTCGGCGGCGGTTTCTCGCGCTACTCGACCGATGCGCGCTGGCTCGTGCCGCATTTCGAGAAGATGCTCTACGACAACGCCGAACTCGTCGATCTCCTGACCCTGGTCTGGCAGGAGACCCGTAGCCCGCTCTACGCTCAGCGGGTCGAGGAGACCCTCGAATGGGTCCGCCGCGAGATGCGCACGCAAGAGGGCGGGTTCGCCAGCAGCCTCGACGCCGATAGCGAGCACGAAGAAGGCAAGTTCTACGTCTGGTCCGAAGCGGAGATCGACGCGGTCCTCGGCGAACGCGCCGCTTTGTTCAAGCGCTTCTACGATGTCGACGCGGACGGCAATTGGGAAGGAAAGACGATCCTCAATCGGCTGACGACCCCAGCGCTGGCCGATCCTGAAACCGAGCGGGAGCTCGCATCCTGCCGGGCGCTCCTATTCCAGGCTCGGGAGCCCCGGGTTCATCCGGGTTTGGATGATAAGGTGCTCGCCGACTGGAACGGGCTGATGATCGCCGCGATCGCGAATGCCGGGATCGTATTTGAGCGTCCAGCCTGGACCGAAATGGCGCAGGGTGCCTTCGACTTCATCCTTCGCCAGATGACGGCACCCGACGGGCGTGTGTCGCACAGCTGGCGGGCGGGCCATGCCCGACACCCGGCAAGTGTCGACGACTATGCCAATCTATGTCGCGCTGCTCTCGCACTCCACGAGGCAACCGGGAGCGAGGATCTTGTGGCTCGGGCGCGCAATTGGGTGGCAATCCTCGACCGCCATTACTGGGACGAGACGGAGGGCGGCTACTTTTTTGCTGCAGATGACACCGCGGGATTGCTCACGAGGCCCAAGACAGCCGCCGATTCCGCCGTTCCCGCCGGCAATGGCACTCTGGTCGGGGTTCTCTGCCGGTTGGCGGCGCTGACCGGGGAACAGGCGTATCGGCGTCGCGCCGAGGCGATTGTCGAGACCTTTTCGGGCGAGATCGAGCGCAATTTCTTTCCGCTCGCAACCTTCCTCAACAATGTCGAGCTGTTGCAAAGCCCGCTGCAGATCGTCCTCATCGGCGAACGCCGGTCTCCCGCATTCGAAGCACTGCGCCGCGCCGCATACGGCGTTTCCCTGCCGGCCCGGATTATCACTTACCTTTCGCCGGGAGGCTCGCTCCCGGCGGATCATCCAGCGTTCGGAAAGGGTCTCGTCGACGGCAAGCCCGCCGCCTACGTCTGCCAAGGCCCGGTGTGTTCACTCCCCGTCACCGACCCGAAGACTCTTCTCGAAAGTCTCGCTCTGCTGCGCTAGCGTTCTCACTCTTGCTGAAAATATTGGGGAGGAAACAATGGCCCACGCGATCCGTTTCGAAAAGGCCGGCGGTCCCGAAGTGCTGTCGTGGCAGGAGGTTCCAGTCGGGAAGCCTGGGCCAGGTCAAGTCCGGCTTCGCCATACCGCTGTCGGGCTCAATTACATCGATACCTATCAGCGCAGCGGCCTCTATTCGCTGCCGATGCCAAGCGGGCTCGGCTCGGAAGCCGCGGGCGTGGTGGAGGAGGTTGGGCCGGGTGTCACCGGGTCGAAGCCGGGCGATCGAGTTGCCTATGCCGGCGGACCGATCGGGGCCTATGCCGACGAACGGGTCATGCCGGCCGACCGCCTCGTACCGGTCCCCGCGGGCATCACCGATCAGCAGGCGGCGGCGATGATGCTCAAGGGCATGACTGCCTGGTACCTGGTCCGCCGCACCCATCCGGTAAAGCGCGGCGAGACGATCCTGATCCATGCGGCAGCCGGCGGCGTGGGCCTCATTGTCTGCCAATGGGCCAAGCATCTTGGGGCGACCGTGATCGGCACGGTTGGCGACGACGAGAAGGCGGCACTCGTCAAGCAGAACGGCTGCGATCACCCGATCGTTTATCGGCGCGAGGACTTCGTTGCCCGAGTAAACGAGCTGACGCAGGGCAAGAAGCTGCCAGTTGTCTATGATTCGGTCGGCAAGGATACCTTTTACAAATCGCTCGATTGCCTGGCGCCGCTCGGGCTGATGGTGTCGTTCGGCCAGTCTTCGGGAGCGATCGGACCGGTCGACATCGGCATCCTGGCAGGGAAGGGCTCGCTCTTCCTGACGCGTCCGACCCTGAACACCTATACCGCGACGCGGGAGGATCTGCTGACCGCGGCGAAGGAGCTGTTCGACGTGGTGCAGAGCGGAGGGGTCAAGATCGCGATCAACCAGACCTACCCGCTGCGCGAGGCCGCCCGCGCCCACCGTGACCTCGAGGGCCGCAAAACGACCGGGCAGACGGTATTGACCATCTAACCACTATTGTCGTCTTACCGGCGAGGACCCTGGAGCTATGTATTCATCGCGTCGAAGAACTCGGAGTTGCTCTTCGATTCCTTGAGCTTGTTGATCAGGAATTCGAGGCCGTCAACTGTGCCCATCGGGGTCAGCACGCGGCGCAATACCCACATCTTGGACAACACGCCGCGATCGACCAGCAACTCCTCCTTGCGCGTCCCGGATTTGGTGATGTCGATCGACGGGAAGGTGCGCTTGTCGGCGACCTTGCGGTCGAGCACGATCTCGGAATTGCCGGTGCCTTTGAACTCCTCGAAGATCACCTCGTCCATGCGTGACCCGGTGTCGATCAGCGCTGTCGCGATGATCGTCAGGGACCCACCTTCCTCGATATTGCGGGCGGCGCCGAAAAAGCGTTTCGGCCGCTGCAGAGCGTTCGCATCGACACCTCCTGTCAGCACTTTGCCGGACGACGGCACGACGGTGTTGTAGGCGCGGGCGAGGCGAGTGATCGAGTCGAGCAGAATGACGACGTCCCGCTTGTGCTCGACGAGCCGCTTGGCCTTCTCGATCACCATCTCGGCGACCTGCACGTGACGCTGCGCCGGCTCGTCGAAGGTCGAGCTGACGACCTCGCCGCGCACCGAGCGGGCCATATCGGTGACCTCCTCCGGCCGCTCGTCGATCAGCAGGACGATCAAATAGACCTCGGGATGGTTCCCTGCGACCGCGTGAGCGATGTTTTGCAACATCACGGTCTTGCCGGCTCGCGGCGGCGACACGATGATCGCGCGCTGTCCTTTGCCGAGCGGCGTGATCAAGTCGATGACGCGCGTGGTCAGGTCCTTCCGGGCCGGATCGTCAAATTCGAGCTGCAACTTCTCTTCGGGATAAAGCGGCGTCAGATTGTCGAAATTGATCCGCTGGCGCAGCCGGTCTGGTTCGTCGAAATTGATCCCGTTGACTTTGAGCAATGCGAAATAGCGTTCACCATCGCGCGGCGATCTGATCTGGCCTTCGACCGTATCGCCGGTCCGCAAACCGAAACGCCTTACCTGGCTCGGACTAACATAGATATCGTCAGGACCAGGCAAGTAATTGGCTTCATAAGATCTTAGAAAGCCGAACCCATCCGACAACACTTCGAGCACCCCATCGCCGGAAATCGGCACGTCATTCTCGGCAAGCTGTTTGAGGATTGCAAACAGCATATCCTGCTTGCGCAGCGAGGAGGCATTTTCGATTTCCAGCTCTTCGGCAAAAGCCAAGAGCTCAGCCGGGGACTTCCGTTTTAGTTCCTGCAGATTCATGAGATTAGCGTCAAGATGATATTAAGATTGCCGGTCCGAGAGGCCTCTGCCCAAGAGAAGGGCTCCGACAGATGGGGGGTAGATGCAGATTGGCGGGGAACGGCGGGACCGACCAGGCTAGCGGTAGAACGAACCCCTCGACCCGACAAGATAAGCAAATCAAAGGGAGATTACAAGGTCATCGCTGCTAAAATGCCATCGTCGGCCAGATCAGAACGGTTTGACGACGACCAGAAGCACGATGCCGATCAGCGCCAGAGTCGGCAGCTCGTTGACCGCCCGGAAAAATCGCGTCGAATGCGTGTTGTGGTCAGCCGCAAGAGCGTTCCGCCAGCGGGCAAACAGGCCGTGGAAGAGGGTCAATCCCGTGACCAGAGCTAGCTTGGCCCAGATCCACCCCATGCGCCAGTCGACAACCCCCGGCGTTGCAGCCAGCACCAGGCCAAAGAACCAGGTTGCGACCATCGCCGGGTTCATAATCCCCTTGAGAAGGCGCCGCTCCATGACCTTGAAAGTCGCCGACCGGTCCGAGCCTACCGGCGCCATTGCGTGATATACATAAAGACGCGGCAAATAGAGCAAGCCAGCCATCCAAGCAACCATGCTGATGATGTGGATCGATTTGATCCAGGCGTAGGAATCGGCCAGCCAGCGGGTCAAATCGAGGCTCGAGAGAGAGCACGATGCACCAGCGACGCAAGTGCACCGATGAACGCGGGCTCCACGCTGACGGTGGCGACGCGATAATAGACGGGCACGCCTGAAGCCTCGGCCAGATCGCGGTAGTCGAGATCGAGTTCGACAAGCGTTTCCGAATGCTCCGACACGAAGGAGATTGGCGCCACGACGAGCGGAGTTCCCTCCCGGCCGGCCCTTTTGATCTCCTCGTCTGTCAAGGGTTCGATCCACCGGAGGGGTCCAACGCGACTTTGATAGCAGACCCGCCAGTCGAGCCCAGGCTTCGCGAGTGCTTCGACGACTGCCGCCGCCGTTTGCTCGACTTGGCTTGGATACGGATCACCCGAGCGCACGATCTTCATCGGCAAGCCATGCGCGGTTAGCAGCAAGCGGGGGCTCTGCCCCGAGGTCGAGACGGTATCGAGGGCCGGCCTGATCAATCGTGCGAGTGCTTCGATCAATCCCTTCTCGCATGGATAGCAACGGACGAATCGAGTCGGGCAGTCAAGCCCTTGCTGTTTCGCGGCGAGCTGCCAGGACGCGAGCGAAGAGGCCGTCGTCGTCGTCGAAAACTGCGGGTAGAGCGGCAGGCAGACGATCTCGTCCGGCGCCCAATCTGCCACTTTACGGACGGTCTGCGCACTCGACGGATGCCAATAGCGCATCGCGACGAAACAGCGATAGCCGGAGCCGAGTGCTCGTTCGAGCGCCTGCGCCTGCGCCTGGGTATTGGCGAGCAAGGGCGATTGCCCCCCGAGACGCGCGTAGATCATCCGGGCCACCGGGGCGCGGCGCCAAGCGATGAGACGAGCCAGCGGCCAGCGCAATGCGCCCGGCAGACCGACAATGGCGGGGTCATTGAACAGATTGACGAGAAATGGCCGAACCGCCTCCAACGAATCCGGCCCCCCAAGGTTCATCAATACGACCGCGACTCGTGCCATCTCACGTTGGAGCGGTCGGTTCCGCGAGTAGGCGCGCGAGTGCCTCTACGTTCTCGGGCGGCGTCTCCGGCAGCACACCATGTCCGAGATTGAATACAAACGGACCGCCCCCGAGTGACCGGCAAAGTTCTCTCACCGCGGCTTCGAGAGAGGAGCCGCCGGTAATCAGCAGGATCGGGTCAAGATTGCCCTGAACCGTTGCGAGCGGCTGCAGCCGCTCACGGGCATAGCTGCTAGACACCATCGGATCGAGGCCGATCCCGTCGACCCCGGTCTCCGCGACATAGCGCTCGTAGAGAAGACCCGCACCACGCGGGAAGCCGATGATCGGATGATCCGGGAAGCGCTGCTTCAAGGCCGCGACGATGGATCGCGTCGGTTCGATGACCCAGCGTCCGAACGCCGGTTCCGGCAGCACGCCCGCCCAAGTGTCGAAGAGCTGCACGACTTCGGCGCCCGCCTCGACCTGCGCTGTGAGAAACTTGATGGTACTATCGACGAGAATGCCGATCAGCGCGTCGAAACCCTCGACATCGCGATATGCCCAACCCTTGACCCGTCGAAAGTCTCTGCTCGATCCGCCTTCCACCATGTAGGTCGCGACCGTCCACGGCGCACCGGCAAACCCGATCAGGGCCGTCCGCGGATCGAGCGCTGCGGCAACGCGCTCAATCGTCTCGAACACCGGTTTAAGGCGCGGAACAATCTGCCCGGGATCGAGCCGTCCAATGCCGCTGCGGTTCTCGATCGGCTCGAGGACCGGACCCTCCCCTTCCCGGAAGGTCAATCTTTGCCCGAGGGCGTGAGGAACCAGCAAAATGTCGGAGAACAGAATCGCTCCGTCCATGCGATAGCGCCGCACCGGCTGCAGAGTCACCTCGGCAGCGAGCGCCGGAGTCAGGCATAGCTCGACAAAATCCTTCGCCTTTGAACGGACCGCACGGTATTCGGGAAGGTAGCGGCCAGCTTGGCGCATCAACCACCAAGGAGGCCGGGAGAGCCTCTCTCCTGCAAGAGCGCGTAACAGAGGCTTTGCTAGTCCGCTCGCCATCTGAGGGAAACCTCTCTCTACCAATAAATAATCTTAGATAGATAGGTGGTAGGTAGATGATGCCGGTGGAAATCGGGGATCACCAACATTCCAAAGTAACCCACAGCGGGAGAGCACGACCGGCCGGAAACCGGGTATGGTGTGGATGAGGATGGGAATCATGATTGGAAGATCAGGGGCCGATCGGCTGTGGACGAAACGAAAATTGGGGATGACGGGCTCGTCGATCGGGGTTATCCCACGTTCTTATTGATGCAGAAAGCACCCGATCGAAAGCGGTCCCGCTCTGGAATTGATCAGGCAAAGCCGGGACCGTTTGACGATCGCGGAAGGAAATAGGCTCGTTTTCCGCGAGATCATCGAACAGTGCACAGAGCCGCCGGGATAACCCGACAGTCGCCGGATTGGCCGCGTTGAGCCGATTTCACCTCCATCTCGTGTCGGACTCGACCGGAGAGACCGTGCATTCGGTGGCCCGGGCTTGTCTCGTGCAATTCGACGGGGCCGAGGCGATCGAGCACGTCTGGAGCATGGTGCGCACCCGCAGCCAGGTCGAACGGGTCATCGCCGGGGTCGAAGCCAATCCGGGGGTGGTTCTCTTTACTTTGGTCAGCGACACGCTTCGCTCGCTGTTGCAGGACGGCTGCCGTCGCATTCAAGTGCAGGCAATCCCCGTTCTCGACCCGGTGATAGGAGCGCTTGCTGCTTATCTCGGTCGACAGAGCAGGGGATTGCCGGGCAAGCAGCACCTGCTGAACAATGAATATTTCGCGCGAATCGACGCGATGACCTTTGCCCTCAATCATGATGACGGGCAATCGAGCTGGGGCCTCGATGATGCCGATGTTTGCTTGGTCGGGGTGTCGCGCACCTCCAAGACGCCGACCTGCCTCTATCTCGCGAACCGCAGCATCAAGGCTGCGAATGTGCCTTTCGTGCCCGGCGTGCTGCTGCCGGCCGAGCTGCTCAGTGCAAAACACCCGCTCATCGTCGGGCTGACCAACGATCCCGAGCGGTTGATTCAGCTCCGCCGTCATCGCTTGGATGTACTGCATCACGACTATCCCGGCGGGTACACCGACCTTGATGCGGTACGGACAGAGGTACGCGAAGCGCGACGGGTTTTTGCCGAAAGGCGCTGGCCCGTCATCGACGTGACGCGTCGCTCGATCGAGGAAACAGCGGCGTCGATCATGAAGCTGTTGGCACGAAAACATGGCCTGGACGGGTGAGTGTCTGATCCTTGCCTCGTCAAGCGCGGCGCGGCAGAGACTGCTCGCTGATGCAGGCCTCGAATTTCGAATCGAACCCGTCCGGATCGATGAAGGTGAGATCAAGTGCCGCTTTGTGGCTGCGGGGCGGTCGGCATCCGATTGTGCGCTTGCTTTGGCCGAGGCCAAGGCTCGGCAGGTGGCGTCGGATCATCCCGGTGGGCTAGTCATCGGCGCCGATCAGATCCTCGTGTGCAGAGATGCGTGGTTCGACAAGCCGGCAAGTCTGGCCGATGCTCGTTGCCAGCTTCGGGCATTACGCGGCCATACCCACCAGCTCGTTACTGCCGCTTGCGTCGTTCGGGAACAAGCCTGCATTTGGCAAGGGGAGACGTCGGCGAACCTGACCATGCGGGAATTCAGCGACACCTTTCTCGACACCTACCTCGCTGCCGAGGGAATAGCGATACTCGGGTCTGTCGGCGCTTATCGGCTTGAGGGGCGAGGGATCCAGCTCTTTGCGCAGGTCGAAGGTGATTATTTTGCGATTCTCGGGCTTCCGCTCCTCGAGCTGCTCGGCTTTTTGCGCGAACGCGGCGCGCTTCTTTCGTAGCCGACTAGTTTGCGGTGAAGTCGAAAATAATGTGTAGATTTGCGGTTTGATGAAGATCACCGGTACCACACGCCTTGCCGGCATCATCGGATGGCCGGTAAGCCATTCGCGCTCGCCGCTGCTGCATGGCTTCTGGCTCGACGAGACCGGCACGGACGGGGCTTATCTTCCGTTGCCGGTGCAGCCGCATCACATCGAGCGGGCCCTTCGCGCGCTCCCGGTTCTGGGCTTTCGCGGGTGCAATCTGACGGTCCCCCACAAGCAGGCAGCTCTTGCGGTGGTCGATCGCGTCGATTCGCTGGCTCGCCGGATCGGCGCCATAAATACGGTCGTCGTGGCGCCGGATGGAAGCCTGGAGGGCACCAACACCGACGCCTTTGGCTTTCGCGAGAACCTGCGCGAGGCGGCACCGCATTGGAAACCGAGCTCGGGGCCGGTGGTGATCCTCGGGGCCGGGGGGGCGGCGCGGGCAGTGATCGTGGCCCTCGGCGACGCCGGCGCCGCGGAGATCCGCATCGTCAATCGCACGCTCGACCGAGCCGCGGCGGTCGCTGCAGACCTATCGACACCGCGGACAAGGATCACAATCCATCCGTGGCAGGAGGTGAGCACCGTTCAACACCAAGCCGGACTCCTCGTCAATGCGACAAGCCTTGGCATGGTGGGAGAGCCACCGTTGATCCTGGATCTTTCATCATTGCCCCTGTCGGCGCCTGTCGTCGACATCGTCTATGTCCCACTGGAGACCAAACTCCTGGCAGCCGCGCGGCGGCGTGGCCATCCGGTGGTTGACGGTCTGGGAATGCTCCTGCATCAAGGCCGCCCTGGCTTTGAAGCCTGGTTCGGTGCGTCCGTGCAGGTGACAGACCGGCTGCGCGCTGCAATGCTTGCGACTTTGGCATCAGCGCGGTGATTATTCTCGGACTCACCGGCTCGATCGGAATGGGCAAGAGCACTGCGGCAACGACGCTGCAACGGCTTGGGATCCCGCTCTTCGATGCCGATCGCATGGTACATCGGTTGCTGGCGCCGGGCGGCGCGGCGGTGGAGCCGGTCGCTGCTGAGTTTCCCGGCGTTCGCGCGGAGAATGGTGGGATCGATCGCGGGCTTCTCGGCCAGCGTGTCTTTTCGGATCCGGAGGCTCTCGCGCGTCTTGAACGGATCATTCACCCCATGGTGGAAGCCGGCGAAAAGCGGTTTCTCGGCCTTTGCCGCGCCCGCAGAGTGCCGATTGCGGCACTCGACATCCCGTTGCTCTTCGAAAGCGGCAGCGAGCGCCGGTGCGATTATGTGCTCGTCGTTTCAGCGCCCGGATTGATCCAGCGCCAGCGCGTGTTGCGGCGACCCGGCATGACCGAAAGTCGCCTTTCGGCGATCCTGAAAAATCAAATGCCGGATCGCGAGAAGCGTGAGCGAGCCGATTTCGTGGTTCCGACCGGCTCGAGCCGCAACCTGAGCTTGCGCCGATTACGCGCCGTCGTCAGGTTTTTGCGCGATCGGAAATCACGGATCGCCGGGGAGAGGCGGCTAGCGCTTCGGGGCCGACGCCGGAGGAGCTGATGCGCGAGATCGTTTTGGATACGGAAACGACCGGCCTTGACCCACGCGAAGGTCATCGCATTGTCGAGATCGCATGCATCGAACTCGTTCACCATGTTCCGACCGGACGGCGGTTTCACCGGTACGTCAATCCCGAGCGCGACATGCCGGAGGACGCTCTTGCCGTTCATGGCCTGACCGCGGAGTTCCTCGCCGGGCAACCGCTGTTTCCCGCCATTCTCGATGAGCTTTTCGCGTTCATCGGCTCGGACCCCTTGGTGATTCACAATGCCGAATTCGACTTGGCATTTCTCAATGCCGAATTGGCGCGCGTGCAACGCGAGCCGATCACTTCCGGGTTTATCGACACCTTAGCGCTGGCGCGGCGCCGATTTCCGGGTTCCCTGGCGAGCCTCGATGCATTATGCCGGCGCTTCGCCATCGACCTCTCCGATCGCGTCGAGCACGGGGCGCAGATCGATTGCAGCTTGCTTGCCGGGGTCTATCTTGAACTGCTCGGGGGGCGGCAGCCCGGCTTGGATTTCGTCGCCCCGGCGGCGTTCGCAGTCGAGATACCACGAACCGTGAGGCCGCCGCGGCCGCACGAGCCCTCGGCCGAGGAACTCGCTGCTCATCTGGCGATGCTGAAGATGATTACGGAGCCGCTCTGGCTGGTCGGGGGCTGACGCCTAAACGAGGACTGTACCGGCCCCGGGCGAGCCTAGATTTTGGGCATCGGCCTGCTGACGACGCAATAATTCCGCGAAATCAATCGGGTTGATCATCAGCGGCGGAAATCCGCCATCGCGGGTCGCGTTGGCCACAATGGCGCGGGCGAACGGAAAGACGATTCGCGGCGTCTCAACCAGAACGAGCATCGGAAGCATCTCAGCCGTCGCATTATGTATCGTGACAACCGATCCGTACGCGAGCTCTACCACGAATACGGCTTCCCCCTGTGCGCGAGCCGTGGCGTTGATTGTCAGAACGACTTCGAAGACGTCCGGATTGAGGTTGCGAGCCTTGACGTCGACGTTGATTTCGACTTCGGGCTGAGCCGCCGGCTGAACCAAGCTCTGCGGCGCCCGCGGGTTTTCGAACGACAGATCCTTGATGTATTGCGCGTTGAGGATCAGCTGCTGCGGTCCCGAGGAGGCAGTCGTCTCCGATGTGCCGTCAGTGCCGTTGCCTGCCGTCTGATCCGCCATGAGGCTCTCCTGGGCGCGTGACGAGGGCCGGCTCATCCACCCATTCTCCGGGCGCGGACATCGTGGGCGGCTGACCCCGAGGGCTAGCACGGATGGCGAAGCCACAGCAACGGTCTCCGCCTGCGCTCAACACGCGGCAGCGTGGAAAATTTGTTCGGCGCCGGGGTCGGACGGCGCCAGGCCGACTCGGAGAATGGTTCCATCGGGCACCTTGAGCCCGGTCGCGGCCCGGATGAAGCCCCAATGGGCGGAGAAACAAGACAAAGCCCGAGGAACTCCATACCCACCGGCACCGGTTGTGCTTGTCGCGGCGAGGCCGGCGCCCCATTTGAACCGAAGGCGGTATAGGGGCCGGGTTGCTGTGCTCTCGAGACGGTGACGGGTCGTAGAAGGCGATGGGCGAGTTTCAGCAATATTTCGACATCATCTTGTTTGCGATGGTCGCCGGGTTTCTGGTGCTGCGGTTACGCAGCGTTCTCGGCCGTCGGACAGGCAACGAGCGGCGCCGCGACCTCTTTCCGCGTCGCGCGGCACCGGCCTCCTCGGACAACGTAGCAACGATCGTCGAACCCGACAAGCGCTCGGCGAGGCCTGCCGATGATGGGGCTCCGGCCGACGCAGTCGCCGAGGGGCTCAGCCGACTTCGCCGGGCCGATCCGAGTTTTGACCCATCGCACTTCATTGAGGGTGCACGCACGGCTTTCGAGATGATCGTCGCGGCCTTCGCGAGAGGCGACAAAGCGGTCTTGCGGCCGCTGCTGAGCGGCGAGGTTTTTCAGCAATTCGCCACTGCGATCGACGAACGGGTCGCCGCCAAGGAGACTCTGGAGACCCGAATCGACAAGCTCAATGCCGTGGACGTGGTCGAAGCCGAGCTCGTCGGCCCCACGGCGCAACTGACCCTCAAGCTGGTGTCGCAGCAGATCAATGTAACGCGAGCCATGGACGGGAGCATCGTCGACGGCGATCCTGACCATCCCGTCGAGAAGACCGACTATTGGACTTTTGCGCGCGACACCCGCTCCGCCGACCCGAACTGGGTGCTCATCGCAACAAGCAGCGGCTGATGCCGCCCTGGGCGGCGTGCGACGGCTGCGCCGGGCCGCGGCCGCTGGCGCGCTGGTGCTCTTGGCATTCAGCCTCGGTCGCGATTCGGGTCCAGCGCGCTTCTCGCTGACCGCTACGGGCTTCGATCGGCTACAGGGATGGGCCGAGGACCGCCTTTCGGCGGCGCTGCCGGCGTTTCTCAAATCCTGCGCTCGTTTGCTGGCTCTACCGAACTTCGCCGCTATCGACCTGACCCCGAGAGTCGCGGATTTCGGTCGGGTGGACGATTGGCGAGAGCTCTGCCTGACAGCCGCGGCGGTACCTCCGGGCGACGAAGCGGCGGCGCGCCGATTCTTCGAGAGTTTTTTGGTGCCGTTCTCGGTCGCCGATTACGGCCAACCGGAGGGGCTGTTCACCGGGTATTTCGAGATCGAGTTGAACGGCTCGCGGCGACGGCACGGGCGTTATCAGACCCCGATCTATCGTCGGCCGCCCGAGCTGGGCTCAGGTCCGCGCTATTCGCGGGCCGAGATCGAGGATGGCGCGCTGGCAGGACGCGGCTTGGAGCTTCTATGGGTCGACGATCCGATCGACGCGTTTTTTCTCGAGATCCAAGGCTCTGGCCGGGTCCGGCTGCAGAACGGGAGCACGGTCCGCGTCGGCTACGATGGAAAAAATGGGTTGCCGTACGTCCCGGTCGGGCGGCTGCTCGTCGAGCGCGGCGTGCTCCCGCGCGCACAGACGACGATGATCAGCATCCGGGACTGGATGAACCAACATCCCGAGGCGGGAGCGGCGCTGCGTCGTGAGAACCCTTCCTATGTGTTCTTCCGCGAGCAGGGGGATCAGGGTGCGATCGGTGCCGAAGGCGTCGTGCTGACCGCAGAGCGGAGCCTGGCGGTGGACCGCACCTATGTCGCGCTCGGCCTCCCGATCTGGCTCGAAGCGGACGAGCGCTTCGCCGCGGCCGAGAGCGTGCGGCGTCTCGTCGTGGCCCAGGATACCGGGGGTGCGATCAAGGGTCCGGTGCGCGGCGACCTGTTCTGGGGTACCGGTGACGCCGCTGCGTGGCGGGCCGGGGTGATGAATGCCCGCGGCAGGTATTACCTGCTGCTACCCCGCAGCATCGCTCGCCGTCTCGCCCCAGGAGGGTAAACACGGTGGTGCACACGAGCTGGTAGGTAGGGCTCCGGCCCTGTGTCCCTCGGGATCGCATCCCGTCATCGAAACTCGCTGGTGTCGAGCAGTGGTTGAATGAACGGCCGATATCCATCGAATCATCATCGATGGCGATAATCACCACCAAAGAATTGCTTCTTTCATACCTCATGCTCCGGCCAATTAGCGGCGAGCGGGGGAGGACCCAGCTGGACAAGGTGCCGGATCGGCGATCGGCGCTCAGCACAAGCGGCAATCCCGCCGGCCACCGGACCGAGCGGACATTTCAACTGAAAATAGAGTTCTGCTGTAGACTCGCAGTATATTTGCAAACGATTAATCATTTAGACAACGTTGGGTAGCAGTGAGCGCGGGTTGATTTTCGGGCCTAACCCCCTCTAAGTTCCGTGTCGCCCGAGTTCCGGAACCGTCGACATGGCCGAGCGCCGATGCGTGTAGCGCTGTTCGTGACTTGTCTGGTCGATTTCTTTCGGCCGACGGTCGGCTTTGCCGCGGTCAAGCTGCTCGAGGAGGCAGGCTGCACAGTCGAGGTGCCGCGGGCGCAGACCTGCTGCGGTCAGCCGGCATACAATTCGGGCGCTCGCGCCGACGCGAAGGCGATCGCCCTGCAAGTGCTCGGCGCTTTCGAGGGCTACAACCATGTGGTCGCGCCCTCCGGCTCATGCGCCGGGATGCTCCGCCGGCATTACCCGGGGCTCTTTAGCGATGATCCCGGGGTGCTGCCGCGGGCGCAGCGGCTCGCCGAGCGCAGCTGGGAGCTCGTCTCCTTCCTTGTCGACATCTGCGGGATGCAGGCGGTTGCGGCACGGTGGGAACGCCGGATCACCTATCACGATGGGTGCTCGGGGCTGCGCGAGCTCGGGGTCAAGGACCAGCCGCGCCGGCTTCTCGCGTCGGTCGACGGGCTCAGGCTGAGAGAGCTTCCCGGTGCCGAGGTATGCTGCGGCTTCGGGGGCACCTTCTGCATCAAATACCCGGACATCTCCGACAAGATGGTCAGCGACAAGGAGGCCGACATTGCTGGGACCGGCGCCGAGGCGGTGCTGGCGGGAGATCTCGGCTGTCTGCTGAACATCGCAGGCAAGCTCCATCGCCGAGGTCGACGGGTCGAGGCCCGCCATGTTGCCGAAGTGCTGGCCGGCATGACCGGGGACGTGCCGCCGATCGGCGCTGCGCGATAAGGGCCATGCTCGCCACCAGCCGCACCTTCGAGGCGAACGCGCGAGCCGGCCTCGCCAACGACAATCTGCAGCGGGCGCTGGCGCTGATGCGCACCGGGTTTCCGCAGCGCCGCCGGCTCGCCGTCGAGCGGCTCCCCGAGTTTGAGGCTCTGCGCGACATCGGCAAGTCGATCAAAGACCACACCCTCGAGCATCTCGACTTCTATCTCGAGCTCTACGAAGCAAACGTCCTCGCCTCGGGCGGTCGCGTCCATTGGGCCCGCACCCCGGACGAGGCTCGCGCCGCGGTATTGGAGATCTGCCGCTCGGTCGACGCCAAGATCGTGACCAAGGGCAAGTCGATGATCGCCGAGGAGGTCGGGCTCAACGAATATCTCGAAGAGAACGGCATCACCCCGGTCGAGACCGATCTCGGCGAATACATCATCCAGCTGCGCCACGAGCCGCCGAGCCATCTGATCGCGCCGGCGATCCATCTGATGAAGGAGCAGGTCGCCGAAACCTTCCGCGCCGCGCATCGGGCGCTCGACCCGGGGCGGTCGCTCGCCGAGGCGCGCCAGCTCTGCGACGAGGCGCGTGCCGTGTTGCGGCCGCGGTTCCTCGCCGCCGATGTTGGCATCACCGGCGCCAACTTCCTGGTCGCCGAGACCGGTTCGAGCATCATCGTGACCAACGAGGGCAACGGCGATCTGACCCAGACCTTGCCGCGCGTCCACATCGTGGTGGCGAGCCTCGAAAAGCTCGTGCCGACCCTAGAGGATGCGGCGACCCTGCTGCGCCTATTGGCCCGTTCGGCCACCGGCCAGGAGTTCTCGTC
The DNA here is from genome assembly GCA_035603555.1 of Allostellaceae bacterium. Lineage (GTDB taxonomy): Bacteria > Pseudomonadota > Alphaproteobacteria > ATCC43930 > CGMCC-115725 > AP-15. Next base: position 7,203 of record DATNKF010000386.1, on the reverse strand, counting down.
CTACACGACGGTGTCGACCGGCCCGCGAAGGCCGGAGGATCTCGACGGGCCGGAGCAATATCATGTCGTGCTGCTCGACAACGGCCGCAGCGCGCTCCTCGGCGGCGAATTCCAGGATATGCTCCGTTGCATTCGCTGCTCCGCCTGCATGAACCATTGTCCGGTCTACGCCGCGGTCGGCGGTCACGCCTATGGCTGGGTCTATTCGGGCCCGATGGGAGCGGTGCTGACGCCGAGCCTAATCGGCGTCGCAGAGGCCGGCCACCTGCCGAACGCGTCGACCTTTTGCGGACAGTGCGAGAGCGTGTGCCCGGTCAAGATCCCGCTGCCAAAGTTGATGCGGCATTGGCGCGAGCGGGAATTTGCCCAGAAGCTGAACCCGCCGATTTACCGCGCCGGCCTAGGTCTGTGGGCCTGGTTGGCGCGCCGGCCGGCTCTCTACCATGCGCTTGTCGAGCTCGCCAGCCGTGCGGTCGGGTGCGCTGGCCGCGGCCGAGGGCGGTTTCGCGCGATGCCGATGGCCGTAGGCTGGACTGCGGCGCGCGACATGCCGGCGCCCGAGGGCCGCAGCTTCCATAGCCTCTGGGCCGAGCAGCGCGCAGGCGGCATCGGGCGATGAGCGAAGCGCGCGACCAAATCCTCGCCCGCATCCGCGGCTCCCTCAAGCGCGGCCGGCTCGACTCCGCACGCGAAACGGAACTGCGCGACCGGGCCGCCGCGCATAAGCGCAATCTGGTTCCCGCGCGGGCAGCGGCGCTCGACGGTCGGAGCCGGATCGATCTGTTTATCACGATGGCCGAGGAGGTGCAGGCGACCACCGTGCGGGTCGGCTCGCTGGCTGCGGTGCCGGAGGCGGTCGCCCACTATCTCGCTGCCGAGAACCTTCCCGCCGAGCTCATTCTGGCACTCGACCCGAGCCTCGATGAGATCCCGTGGAGTGCTCGACCGCTGCTGCGCATCCGCCGTGGCCGGGCAGAGGCAGGCGATGCGGTCAGCCTGACACCGTGCTTCGTCGCAATCGCCGAGACCGGGACGCTGATGCTGATTTCCGGAGCCCAGACCCCGACGACGCTGAATTTCTTGCCCGACACCCATATCGTAGTGGTGCGGCGCGATCAGGTGGTCGCCGCCTATGAGGATGGTTGGGATCGGCTGCGAGAGGGCGGCGGAATGCCGCGTGCGATCAACTTCATTACCGGTCCGTCGCGGACGGGGGATATCGAGCAGCGCATCGAGCTCGGCGCCCACGGCCCGCGGCGCCTCCATATCATCCTCGTCGACGATCGGCAGGGAACCGGCAATGCCGAAGACGGGTGACATGATGCCGGCCGGCGGCGAACGACTGCTGTGGCGGGAGGCCATGCGGGACGTGAAGCCGTTGCGCGGGCCCGCGCCAGCAATCTTGTCCCCGCCCCACCCGGCGCCGGCCGAGACGGGGTGCGTGGTGAAGCCGGATCAGCTACCGGGCCTTGACCGCTTCGCCGGGATAGACCGGGCCAGTGCCGAGCGGCTGAAGCGCGGGCTCCATCCGATCGAAGGCCGGCTGGATCTGCACGGAATGACCCAGGTCGAGGCCCATCGCGCGCTCGCCGGATTTATTCATAAGTCGCGCGATGCCGGACGGCGCTGCGTTCTCGTCATCACTGGACGTGGCTTCGGTCCGACCGGACCGGGGATCCTTAAGCTAGCGGTACCGCGGTGGCTCGAAGAGGCGGGGCTGCGGCGGCACATCCTTGCGGTGGCGCCGGCGCAGCCGCGGGACGGAGGCGCGGGCGCGCTTTACCTGCTGCTTCGCAAGCTTCGGCGAGAGCGCAAAGCCTGATGTTTTTCGACGCAGGGTGCACTTGGGGCGCGGCATTCTTCTTGCGCCGATCTCCCATCGCCGCCAAAAACCGCGAGTTTCCCGCAAGCATGTAATGTCGATGGCCAGTAACCGGGACCTCCTCCCCCATATCGACCGCCTCAGATCGGCACGTGTCCTGTGCATCGGCGACGTGATGCTTGACCACTACGTCTATGGCGACGTCACCCGGGTATCGCCAGAGGCGCCGATACCGGTGCTGTGCGTCGAGCGCGAAATGAAGACGCTGGGCGGCGCCGGCAACGTCCTGCGCAACCTGCGAGCATTGGGAGTGACGGCCTCCTTTGTTTCGGTCGTCGGTAACGACGAGGCTGGCCGGGAGGTCACGCGGCTGCTGGAGGCGCAGAACGGCGCCGAGCTCCACGTCCTGGTCCAGCCCCAGCGCGCGACCACTGTCAAAACGCGCTATATAGCGGCCAATCAGCAGCTCTTGCGCGCCGACCGCGAGAGCGCATTCCCGCTCGATCCGCATATACGCGAAGATCTGTTGCGGTTGGTGAATGAGCTCGTTGCTGTTCACCCGGTCGTGATTATCTCGGATTATGGCAAGGGCGTGCTGACCGAAGGCGTGGCGCTGGAAATCATCCGGGCGGCGCATGAGGCCGGCGGTCGGGTGATCGTCGATCCAAAAGGCGGCGATCCAATCCGATACCGCGGCGCCGATGTGTTTAAGCCGAACCGGCGCGAGCTTGCCGAGGCGACCGGCATGCCCGTTGACACCGATAGCGAGATCGTCGCCGCCTCTCGTTCTCTTATCCAGCGCTGCGGCTTCAACGCCGTTCTGGCTTCGTTGGGTCCGGGGGGCATGGTTCTGGTCGCGAGCAATGGCGCGGTCCATGTTGAGCGGGCTGAGGTACGCGAGGTCTTCGACGTAACGGGTGCCGGCGACACGGCTGCCGCCGCCGTGGCGGCGGCGCTTGGTGGCGGACTCAGTCTGATAGACGCGGCCCGTGTCGCCAATACCGCCGCGGGGATCGTTGTGGGGCGGTTCGGTACGGCCGTCGTCTATGCCCGTGAGCTGACGACGTACCTCAACGGGCATGAGCTCTACACAGTTGATAAGCTGCTGCCCCGTGCAGACGCGCTCGATCTCGTTGAGCGATGGCGCCGTCAAGGGCTCAAGATCGGTTTCACAAATGGTTGTTTCGATTTGCTGCACCCCGGGCATGTGGCGCTGCTGGGGCAAGCCAAGGCGGCTTGCGACCGCTTGGTCGTCGGTCTCAACAGCGATGCGTCGACCGCGCGGCTGAAGGGCCCCCGCCGTCCTGTCCAAACCGAGACGGCGCGGGCCGAGGTGCTGGCGTCGTTGGCAGCAGTCGATATGATTGTCATCTTCGAGGAGGACACCCCGATCGACCTCATCGAGACCGTTCGGCCACAGCTTCTCGTCAAGGGCGCTGATTACCGAGTCGACGAGGTCGTCGGGGCCGAGTTCGTCAAGCGCATCGGGGGCGAGGTGCTCCTCGCCGAGGTGATACCAGGCTACAGCACCACCGCGACGATCGCGCGGCTCGTTCGCTAGCCGGATTTAGCTTGATCATGTCCCGTCGAGACGGTGGGCCTCGGGGTCAAGATGGCGATGCAGCCGCGCCGCGGCGAGACGGGCGAAGCGCAAGGTGAGGGCGCGACGCCGGCCGGAGTTGAGTGGCGTAGCCAGACCATCGCGCAGCAGGGCAGCGCCGAACGGATCCGCCACCAACAAGCCACATTCGTCGGGGATCAACGCTCGGGGAAAGTGGTCCGGAACCGCGAAATACAGGCGGTCTGCAAAATCGCGGTAAGTTGCCCATTTACGATCCGCACGGAAATCGGCGACCGAGGTTTTGATCTCGACGATCGCGAAATCACCCGCCTTGCCAAGGCACAGAAGATCTGCGCGACGTCCGTTAGTGAGCGGAAACTCGACGAGGGCCGCATAGCCGAGCTGGCCAAAGGTGCGGCAGACACCCCGCGCCAGCAGTGCTGCGATCGCTGAGGCTTCGACGGAGGGGGGAGCGGACATGCCCGACTGCGTATCATAAGTGGGTTGGTAGGTGGGCGAGATCGACGGAGTGCGAGAATGGCGGTAGCGACGGAGCGGAGCTTCCTGCGGCAGGCGTGGGATCTTGCTTGGCCGTATTGGAAGTCGGAAGAGAAAGGGTCGGCCATCGGGCTGCTCGCTGCCATTGTCGCCCTCACCCTGATCACGGTATGGCTCAATGTTCGCTTCAATTATTGGTATAACGATTTCTATGACGCACTTCAGCAATACCAATGGTCAACGTTCTGGTGGCAGTTCGCGATTTTCGGAATGCTCGCGCTATCGTTCATCGTTGTTGGCGTCTACGCCGCCTACCTGCAGGGAATACTGCATATCCGCTGGCGACGTTGGTTGACTGAGCGCTTCTTGGGGAACTGGCTGGAGGACCACGCCTATTACCGCATGCAGCTGGACCAGACGACGACCGACAACCCCGATCAGCGCATCGCGGACGATCTCAATCGTTTCGCCACGCAAAGCCTCGACTTGTCGCTCGGTCTCTTCAACGCTTTCGTGACCCTCCTCTCCTTCCTCTCGATCCTGTGGACCCTTTCAGGCGCTCTGACGATCCCGCTGGGTGGGGATGTCGAGATCGCTATCCCCGGGTATATGGTCTTCGCGGCACTGATTTATGCAATTGGCGGGACAATGGCGACGCGATGGATCGGTATGCCACTGATCCGGCTTCGTTTCGACCAGCAGCGCTACGAGGCCGATTTTCGGTTCAGTCTTGTCCGGCTGCGCGAGAATGCTGAGAACGTGGCCTTCTATGGCGGTGAAGCTCGCGAGCTCGACACCTTCCAGGATCGCTTTGCGCGGGTTGTCGCGAATTGGTGGCGAATCATCAAGCGCCGCAAGAAGCTGACCTGGTTCACCTATGGTTACGGCCAGGTCGCGATCGTCTTCCCTTTCCTCGTCGCCGCTCCGCGTTATTTCGACAAGGCAATCCAGCTCGGCGGCTTGATGCAGATCTCTTCGGCTTTTCGCCAGGTTCAGGAGTCGCTGTCCTTTATCGTCAATTCGTACAACGAGATCGCCGAGTACCAGGCGGTGGTGCAGCGGCTCTCCGGGTTCCGCGCCAGGATGGATGAAATTGCGGCCGATCGTGCAGCGAACCAGGCAATCAATATCGAGCGCGGCGGCGCGGGCGTCGCAGTCGACGCGCTCGATCTCGATCTGCCGGACGGGCGGCCGCTGCGGCAAGGCATCTCGCTATCGGCGAGCCCAGGCAAGCCGCTACTGATCACCGGCCCTTCCGGAGTGGGCAAGAGCACGGTGCTCCGTGCGATCGCTGGGCTATGGCCGTTCGGGCGCGGCCGCATCCGGATGGCTGACGGACGCGCCCTTTTTCTCCCTCAGCGGCCCTATCTGCCGCTCGGCACATTGGCGGACGCGCTCGTCTATCCCAGCGCCGCCAGCGAGTTCCCTCGCGATCGCCTCATCGAGGCCCTCCGCGCCGTTGGCCTGCCGCAACTTGCCGACCACCTCGACGAGGAGGGTAACTGGGCGCAGCGCCTGTCGATCGGTGAGCAGCAGCGCCTCGCTTTTGCCCGGGTGCTCCTCGTCCGCCCCGAAATCGTCTTTCTCGACGAGGCAACCTCGGCTCTGGAGGAGGCCGCAGAAATGTCGCTCTACCGGCTCTTGCGGGAGGCGCCCTGGCGACCGACGATCGTCAGCATCGGTCACCACGGAACTTTGCAGCGCCTACACGAGACGGTCGTCGATCTTGGCCGCCAGCCGGTTTCTCAGATGGCGGCAGGATGATTGGTGGGGGCCTGATGCTGTCGCGACGGAGATCCAAATGAGCCACCCTGAGGACCCGTTACGTGCCGTCAGGATCGGCAAGCTCGAGAGCCTCAAGGCTCAGGGTATCGATCCCTATCCCTATGGCTTTGACCGCACGCATGAGGCGGCCGAACTAGAGCGCCTCTATTCCGGGCTGGCCGCCGGCGCGGAAACCGGCGAGCGGGTGTGTGTGGCGGGCCGCATCCGGGCGGTCCGCAACAATGGCATGTTCATCGATCTGCACGACGCTTCGGGAAAAGTCCAAATCTTCTGCCACCGGGACAACCTGTCGCCGGAGGCGCTGGCGGTCGTGCGCCTCTTGGACATTGGCGATCTAATCGGCGTGGAAGGATTGGTACGGCGCACATCGCGTGGCGAGCTGACCGTCAACGCTACCGCGATGGCAATTCTGGCCAAGACGCTACGTCCGCTCCCCGAGAAATACCACGGTCTTGCAGATGTCGAGCTGCGCTACCGGCAGCGTTATCTCGACCTGATAATGAATCAAGAGAGCCGCGAGACGCTGCGCCGGCGCAGCAGGATCGTCGCGGCGATGCGCAGCCATCTCGTCGAGCGCGGTTATCTCGAAGTCGAGACGCCGATGCTGCATACGATCCCGGGGGGCGCCTCGGCGAAGCCCTTCATCACCCATCACAACACACTCGACATTGATTTGTACCTGCGGATCGCGCCCGAGCTGCACCTGAAGCGGCTCTTGGTTGGCGGGCTCGCCGATAAGGTGTTTGAGATCAACCGGAACTTTCGCAACGAGGGTATTTCGCCGCGGCACAATCCTGAGTTTACCATGCTCGAGCTCTATGAAGCCTACGTCGATTACAGGGCGATGATGCGGCTGATCGAGGAGCTCATTACGTCTGTCGCGGAAACCGTGTTCGGGACCCTCCAGATCAACTATGGCGGGACCCTCATCGATCTGTCTCCGCCTTGGCAGCGTGTCAGCATGGCCGAGCTGGTTCAGGCGGCGACCGGGGTCGATTTTCTCGCCATCGAGGATGCCGAAACGGCCCGCCGGTCCGCTGCCGCACTGGGCGCCGCATTAACGGGCAGCGAGAATTGGGGACAGGCGCTCGAAGCGGCTTTCGCTGCGCGTGTCGAAGACACGTTGATCCAACCGATGCACGTCACCGGCTTTCCGCGGGACATTTCACCCTTGGCCAAAGCCGATCGCGCCGATCCGCGGCTCGTCGAGCGCTTCGAGACCTATATTTATGGCTGGGAAATTACCAACGCGTTTTCGGAACTCACCGATCCGCAGGACCAGCGGGCCCGTTTCGAGGCGCAAATGCAGGCTCGGGCAGCGGGCGACGAGGAAGCGCAGCTGCTTGACGAGGATTACGTGACCGCTCTCGAATACGGGTTGCCCCCTTGCGGCGGGCTCGGCATCGGGATCGATCGGCTGGTCATGCTGCTGACCGACAGCCCCTCGATCCGCGATGTCATCACCTCTCCCACCTTGCGGCCGCGGTGAGGGACTCCCCGGAGTCGGAAATATTCCGGCAGCAGGCACGACACTTAC
>DATNKF010000385.1:0-8386 GCA_035603555.1 Allostellaceae bacterium | reverse complement strand
CGTCGAGCTGCAGCATGGCGAGCAGCTCGACCACTCGCCTGGCGATCTCGGCGCGGCCGACACCCCGCAATTTCAGGCCGTAACCGATGTTTTGCGCCACCGTCATGTGCGGCCACAGGGCATAGGATTGGAACACCATGGCGATGTTGCGCTTGTCGGGCGGCAACCGGGTGATATCGCGTCCGCCGACCACTATCCAACCGCTTGCCACAGCGACGAACCCGCAAATGGCGCGCAGCAAGGTAGTCTTGCCACAGCCCGACGCCCCCAAGAGGGCAATGAACTCGCCGCCTGCGGCGCTCAGCGAGACATGCTCGAGCACGTGGTTCGCGCCGTAGAGGACGCTTACCTCGCGCACGTCGAGCGACATAGCGGCCGCGGTCATGGCCCCAGTCAGGTGACCGAGGGCGGAAGGAGCTCGAGCCCGACGAGCTCGTCCCGCAAGGCAGCCGGCGTCGTGAAATGGATCCCGTGGATGCCCATCCCAGCCGCCGCCTCGGCGTTGACCGCGACGTCGTCGATATAGACCGCCCGGTGCGGATCGATGGCAAAGCGCGCCAGCATGATCTCGTAGATGCGCGGGTCGGGCTTGATGACCCCGACCTCGCCCGAAATCACCATACCATGGAACCAGCGGAGGAAATCGAACCGCTCGAACGCCGGCGGGAAGGTCTCGGCCGAAAAATTGCTGAGCAGGTAGAGCGGCGTGCCGCCCGCCCTGAGCTCGGCCAGGATTTCGACCGAGCCGGGTATCGGGCCGGGCATCATTTCGTGAAAGCGGGCACCATAGGCATCGATCAGCTCGGCTTCGTTGGGATGCTCGGCCTTCAAGAGGCGCGCTCCCTCGGCGAAGCTACGTCCCGCATCCTGGCAGCGGTTCCATTCATGGGTACATACCGTTGCCAAAAACTGTTCCATCGCAGACTCGTCGCCGGCGAAGAGCTTGCGGTAGAGGTGCCGCGGGTCCCAGTCAATCAACACGCCGCCCAGGTCGAACACCACGATGCTTCGGCCGGCCTTTGCCATTGGCTCATCTCACCCTGCTTTGGGATGACAGGATAACAAGTGGCGCTTCGCGGTCGCAATCCTGCGCGCCGGCGGGTAAGCTCGCCGGGCGACGGAACAGGGCGGGGCCTGATCGATGCCAGTGCGCCTCGGCATCAGCCCGATCGGCTGGAGCAACGACGATCTGCCGGAATTGGGCGGCGACACGCCGCTCGAAACCTGCCTCGCCGAGGCGCGTCTGGCGGGGTTCGAAGGGATCGAGCTCGGCAACAAATTTCCCCGCGATCCGGCGGTGCTGCGGCCGATCCTGGAACGGCAGGGGCTGTCACTGATCTCAGGCTGGTACGGCGGCCGCCTGCTGGCTCGATCGGTGACCGAGGAATTGGCGGCGATCGAAGCGCATCGCGCGCTGCTTGTCGCGATGGGATGCGCCGTACTGGTCTATGCGGAGACGAGCGGAAGCATTGCCGGCGATCGGTGCCGCCCACTGTCCAGCCGGCTGCGCCTTGGCGACAACGACTGGCACGATTTCGGGGGCAGGCTGACCGAGCTTGCCGAGCGCCTGTTGCAGTGCGGCATTCGCCTCGCGTACCATCACCATGTGGGAACGGTGGTCGAGAGCGAGGCCGAAATCGATCGCTTGATGGCGGTCACCGGCGACAGTGTCGGCCTTCTCCTTGATACCGGGCACCTAGCCTTTGCCGGCGCCGATCCGACCATCCTCGCCCGGCGCTACGGACACCGCATCGCGCATGTCCACTGTAAGGATGTGCGGCGCGATATCCTCGCCAGCGTCCGAGCTGGCGATGCGAGCTTTCTCGACGCTGTCCTGGACGGCGTCTTTACAGTGCCAGGCGATGGCTGCATCGATTTTGGCGGGGTGCTCGCGGCCCTGGCGGTGGCGGACTATAGCGGCTGGCTAGTCGTCGAGGCCGAGCAGGATCCGGCAAAGGCGCCACCGCTCGCTTATGCCCGGCTCGGTTTCGGACACCTGAGTGCGGCGGCGCGAGCGGGCCTGTGAGGGGAGAGCGATGAAGATCGGCATGATTACCGACAGCCTTGGCGAGCTGTCCTTCGATGATCTTCTTGGCACCGCCGCCGAGCTCGGCATCGAGCGATTGGAGTTTGCTGCCGGCAACTGGTCGCGAGCCCCGCACCTGACGCTTGACCGAATGCTCGACAGCGCGCCGGCGCGAGAAGAGTTCATGGTCAGGCTCCGCGACCACGGCCTTTTGATCAGCGCCCTCAACTGCTCCGGCAATCCGCTGCATCCGGGCGAGACGGGCGGGCGGCATCGGGAGGTCACGCGCAAGACGATCGCGCTCGCCAGTCTTCTGGGGGTCGAACGGGTGGTCATGATGTCGGGCTGCCCGGGTGGGCCAGGCGATGCCAACGCCAATTGGGTGACGACGTGCTGGCCGCCCGAGACACAGAAGATCTTGCGCTACCAATGGGAAGAGGTGCTGATCCCGTATTGGCGGAACCTTGTCGCTTATTCCAGAGGCCTCGGCGTAGGGAAGCTCTGCCTCGAATTGCACGGCCACCAGAATGTCTACAGTGTCAGCACCTTCTTCCGACTGCGCGACGCGGTCGGCGAGACGGTCGGCGTCAATTTCGACCCCAGCCATTTACTGTGGATGGGCGCTGATCCGCTCGCTGCGATCGCGGCGCTCGGATCGGCCATCTACCACGTGCACGCCAAGGACACGCGCCTCGAGCCAGAGGCGCTCGCGTTGGACGGGCGCATCGAGATCAGGCCGGCGGAGGACTTCACGCAACGGGCCTGGAATTACGTCACCCTGGGCCGCGGCCATGACGAAGCCTGGTGGCGTCGGTTCTGCCAGGCGCTCGCCGCGATCGGTTATGACGATGTGCTATCGATCGAGCACGAGGATCTGGCATTGCCGCCGATCGACGGGGTCAAGCAATCCGTCGCGCTGTTGCGCCGCGTGATGCCCGGCGCCGCCGCCTGAGGCTCCGGCCGATGACCTCGATCTGGCTGCAACTACAAGGCTCCCAGGAGCAGGCGCTGCAAGGTCTGATCGACAACATGGCCGCGGAGCACCGGACGGTGTCGTTTCGGCCGCATCTGACGGTGTGCAACGTGCCCGGCGATCTCGCCCCGCTCGACGCGGCGGGGGCTCACATCAAGGAATGTGGCCTATTACCGCTGACAGTGGCGAAAACGGCCGTGACTGGCGCGGTGATCACCCCATTTCGCGCCGTCTTCATCGAAGTCGAGTACAGCCCAGCCCTGCGTGAATTTCGTGAGCGGCTGCGCGACATCGTCGGCGCACCGCCGCTCATCCCGCCGCATATCAGCCTGCTCTATACCCTCGACCGGGTTAGCCAGAGTCATCGGCCCGACCTGGACGCGGAGATGCTGGCGGCGATTGCGGCTCGCTGTGCTGAAGCGATCAAGGACACGAATTTCACGCTTGCTCGGCCGGTTGTGAATAGTACTGGCGGGGCGGAGACCGATGTCCGCAGTTGGAAAATCGTGCGGGACTTGTAGAGATGATCGCTAGCAGAGGGGCGGGTGCACCCGCACGCCAGTCATCAGGCTTTCGGTCGCCGTGTCGAACACCAGCGAGTCGTTTGGAGAGAAGCCGATCTTTACGGGGTCGCCCGCTGCGTGCGCTGCCGAGGCGCCATGCTCGAGGACCCGCACATGTCCGAGATCGGTCTCTACAACATAGAGGATCTCGCGCCCCATAGGCTCCGTCTGGGCGATGCGGCCGGGGATCCCCGTCTCTGCAAACCTTAAATGCTCGGGCCTCAGCCCGATAGTGACACTCCCAGGCGCGCCCTTGAACGGAAACGCGACGCGGCCTGCCCGCACGGCGCCGTCCTCAGCCTCGCCAGTGATCAGGTTGACGGGCGGCGAGCCGATAAAGCCCGCGATGAAAAGGCTCTGCGGCCTCAAATAGAGGTCGTCCGGCGTGCCCAGCTGCTCGATCTGGCCGGCGCGCATGCAGATGATGCGATCCGCCATCGTGGTCGCCTCGATCTGGTCGTGGGTGACCAGGATCGTCGTGACACCGAGCTTTTGCTGGAGCGACTTGATCTCGGTCCGCATGGTCAAACGGAGCGTTGCGTCGAGATTGGAGAGCGGCTCGTCGAGGAGCAGGAGCTGCGGCTCCTTGACCAGGGCGCGCGCGAGCGCCACCCGCTGTTGCTGACCGCCCGAGAGCTCGCTCGGCCGCCGCTCGAGAAGCTCCCCGACATGCACGAGATCGGCGGCGGCCCGGACGCGACTGAGGGCCTCCTCGCGCGGCGTCTTCTTGAAGCGGAGGGGGAACAGGATGTTGTCGCGCACGGTCATATGCGGGTAGAGCGCGTAGGATTGGAAAACGATCCCGACGTTTCGGTCCCTGGCCTCGACCTCGTTGACAACATGACCGTCGAACAAAAGTTCGCCGGCGGTCGGAAGATAGATGCCGGCGAGCAGAAAGAGGCTCGTCGACTTGCCGCAGCCGGAAGGGCCGAGCAGCGCGACAAACTCGCCGTCCTCGATGGTCAGGTTCATGTCGGGGATGACTTCCACCTCCCCGAACCGCTTGACGACGTCACGGAATTCGACCCTCGCCATCGGCGTCAGCCCTTCACCCCGCCGATCGACATCTGCATCAGGTATCGCTGCGCGGCGACGTAGAGGATGAGGCTCGGAACGAGATAGAAGACGCCGACCGCAGAGACCACGCCATAGTCGACGCCCATGACGTCATCGCGCACGTAATACATGTAAAGGCTCATCGTCCAGTTGGTGTTCCGGATGAGGAAGGTAAAGACGAAGATGTACTCCTCCCAGCCGCGGATAAAGGTGAAGACTGATATGGCGAGGAGCCCGTTCCTGATCTGCGGAAGTACCACCTGTAGGAAGGCCTGGCGCCGCGATGCGCCGTCCGTAAGCGCACTCATCTCGATGTCCCACGGCACGGCGTCGAAAAAGCCCTTCAAGATAAAGATCGCAAAGGGCAGCTCGAAGGCGACGAGTACCAGAATGACGCCGAAGAGCGTATCCAGGAGCCCGATCCAGTAGAGCATCAGGAACATCGGGACGACCAGCGTCAGCACCGGGAAGGCGTGCAGCACCAGCAGCGAGCGCAGCATCGCGGCGCGCCCGGGAAATTGCCAGCGCGACAGGTAGTAGGCGGCGAGCGATGCGACGGTCACGACGATGACCGTCTGCGCCCCGGCGATCAGCAGCGAATTGCCAAAGGCATGCCAGACATTGGGGAACTGCACTGCGCCGCGCACAGCTCCGACTCGGGAGCGCACAACCGATGCGAAATCCGGCTCCACCAGGAAGATGAAATTGCGCAGGTGCAGGTCGGGACCGACCAGCAGGGTGAATGCACCGGCCGCGGCGAGCGCGATCGCCGCCATGCCAAGCCACATCCGAAGGCGGTTCCGGGCAAGCATCGCTGCGAGCCAGAAGGCGATTACGGCGGGGATCAGCACGAGCATCGAGCGCCAGAGCACCATTGTCTCGGCGACGCCAGTTTTGGCGGAAAAGGCGATCGTGACGAGCCAAAAGTAAGGGAGGATGATCGGCAGCGAGACCGCGATCAGAAAAGCGTAGAGGGCAACTGCCCTGGCCCGGTGCCTGGACCGGGCGCGCGCAGCCATCCTTTCCCAGTCGACAGCCGCCGGCCGGGAGTGAAAATCGATAAGGGCGGCCCGCTTCGCCATTCTCAGTGAACTTCGATGCGCGGCCGCTGCAGCAGGCGCTCCATGTCAAAGAAGCGCCATCCGAGGAGCGCGACGGCCACGCCGATGACAATGAGAAAAAGCGCTAATGCCGCGCCATACCCGTATTGGCCGCTCTCGAAAGCGCGCCGGTAGACGTAGAGGGCGTAAACCGTCGTGTCGTAGAACGGGCCGCCCTTGGTGAGAAGGAGGATGTATTCGAAGCTCACCAGCAGCGAGAGCGTCTGGTAGATCGTTACAAAGCTGATCGGCCAGCGCAGCGCGGGAAGCGTGATGAAGCGTATCTGGGCCAGCACGCCGGCGCCATCGACCGCGGCAGCGTGGAACAGGTGCTCCGGGATGCCGCGTATCGCGGCGGTGAAGATGATCATCCCCATCGATGCACCGATGAAGCCGTTGGAAATGATGATGAGTGCGATCGGCGCCTCGGTCATCAAATCAAGCGGTTTACCGAGCCCGAGCACCTGCATCAGGATTTGGTTCAGCAGCCCCAATTCGGACGGATTGATGGCCCACAGCCACAGCAGAATGTAGAGAACCGACGGGCTCATGCGCGGCAGGAGCCATACCCCGCGGAAGAAGCCGCCAGCTACCTTGTTGATCGACGTGGTGGTGAGCGCGAGTATGAGGCCGAAGGTCACGTTGAAGATGGCGAGCGTGCCGAAAACGTAGACGAACGTCAGGCCGATGACCTGCGGCAGCCGGCGATCGCCTTGAAAGATCTTCGCATATTGCTCCGTCGTGAATTTCGTGACGCGGAGCGAGCGGCTGAGGTCGGTGAACGACACCGCAATATCGATGAGAACGGGAATGACGAAAAAAAGGACGGTGAGAACAATCGCCGGGCCGAGAAAGATCGCGAAATTGGCGCGTCGGCGGGCGGCCGACCCCGCCTGGCCGCCGCGCTCGATCATCAGTTCATTCGTTGCCGCCATGGTCTAGTCCGAGCCGGGGCCCCCTTGTGAGACCCGAGCGGGGCTATTTGACGATCACGTCTTTGAGGGACGCAGTCGCCTCGTCGATCACGAAGTCAGCCGCGTCCTTCGCGGACAACCGGCCCGTTTCCACGCCTTGCAAGGCCCTGAAGACGATGCCGTTGAGATCGCCGAACTGCGGATTGTTCGGCAGGAACCTGGTGATCTTCAGAAGCTCCGTCGCCCGGGCCAGCGGCCAGACTTTCGCATAGCGCGGGTCTTCGAGCTGTTCGGGCTTGATGCCGAGATGCGTCGTCGTGACCGCGTGGTCGGTGTTGAGATCGGCCGCTGAGGCGTGCCCGAGGAGACGGACGGCGAGCTCGGGGTCCGCTGCACGAGCGGCGACCGCATAGATGATCGGGTGTGTCAGGCTTCCGGGCGCGCCGCCCTTTTTCGGCGCAGGTGCGGCGATCCATCCCCAATCGGCGAAAAACGCGGCCTCGTCTGAGGGCAGGCCGTAAGTCGGAAACGCGTAAGTGCCGAGATCCCAGATCCCGTACATCCAGAAGACGGCATTCCCCGTGTAGAATTGCTTGCGCAGCGCATCGAATTCCATCGCGGTGTTGTTGGCTGGGATGACCCCCTCCTTGACGCCGCGCGCGAACCAGCCGAAGGCCGCCGCGAGCTTGTCGCGTTCGAGGAGCAGGTGCCCGGTTTTTGGGTCGACAAATCCGTTGCCATAGGACTGGAACACCATGATGTAATCCGGTCCCTTGTTCGGGCGATGCAAGATGCCGTACTGGACCTTGGTCTTGTCCACCACCTGCTTGGCGATGTCGATGAGCTCATCCATCGTCAGGTCGCCCGACAGCGTCCGCTTCGGCATGGCCGCGATGAACGCGTCGTCATAACCGGCCCTGCGCAGGAGCTTCTTGTCGTAGAAGAACATGCGCGCCTCGGCGTCCTGCGGGACCCCGTAGGTGCCGTCTGGGCACTTCGCCGATTCCCAGAGAGACGGGAAGATCGTGCTAAAATGCTGGGGGTATCTCGCGATGTAGTCATCGAGCTTGAGCACGAAGCCGTCGGCCTGGAACGCGCAGATCCATTCGTGCGCCGCAATGAACGTGTCCGGACCCTGGCCGATCCCGAAGACCTTCAGGAGCTGCAACGCATCGTCGTCGAAGCCAGGCGCCGGGCTTTCGCGCACCACAACCTGCACGCGCTTGGCCGAGCCCTCGGCCGCGAGCTCCTTGTTCAACCGCTCCGCTGCCTTCACCACATTGCCGGCACGCAGCGGTCCCGACGGGTCCTGGCGCGACCAGAGCTCGAGCTTCACAGTGTTCTGCGCAAGCGCTCGCGTCGCCGCGACGATCGACGCAGCGGAGCAGCCCGCCAATGCGGCTGCTGCCAGCAGCGCCACTTTTTCGGTCTTCCAGTGGAGCATCGTCGCCTTCCCTCCCTCTGCGACGCCTTTCACCGCGCCGTCGTGCTTTGTTATTGCACAGCTGTGGAACGGGATTATGAAGGGCTTCGATGCAATGATCCAGCCCGGACGGGCCGGGCGAACGGCCAGAACCGAGCTGGCCGCCGACGTCGCCCGCTCCGGGCACATGTGACAGGAACCCGATCGCATATGCCCTTGAGCCTTCTTGCCCGCGAGGCCGGGCGCGTCCAAATCTGCGGTCACCGGGGCTACAGCCTCCACTACCCAGAGAACACGCTTCCGGCTTTCCAGGCGGCGAAATCCTGGGGCG
>DATNKF010000384.1:0-14257 GCA_035603555.1 Allostellaceae bacterium | reverse complement strand
TCTCTCGGCGGTCGCGCGCGATGCGGAGACGGTGATGGCCGCGGGGCTGTGCCTGGCGCCGGGGCTCGTCGACATGCGCGTGCAATTACGCGAGCCCGGTGCGGAGCACATGGAGTCGATCGAGAGCGGCGGGCGGGCCGCCGCCGCCGGCGGGGTGACGACGATGGTGGCACTGCCGAACACCGAGCCGCCGGTCGACGATGTCTCGGTCGTCGAGTTCCTCGCTCGCCGCGCCCGCGAGGTCAGGCTCGCCAAGGTCCACACCTACGCCGCGGCGACCAAAGGGCTCAAGGGGCACGACCTGACCGAGATGGGCCTGCTGGCGGCGAATGGCGCGCTCGGCTTCACCGACGGGGTGAAGGCGGTTGCCGATGCGTTGGTCATGCGCCGGGTGCTGGCCTACGCCCGCAGCTTCGACCTTTTGGTGCTGCAGCACCCCGAAGAGCCGAGCCTCGGCCGCGCGGGCGAGGTCAACGAAGGCGAGATCGCGACACGGCTCGGCCTGGCCGGGATTACTCCGGCGGCAGAGATCATCATGGTCGAGCGTGATCTGAGGCTCGTCGAGATCACCGGTGCCCGCTACCACGTCGCCCACGTATCGACGGCCGCGGCAATCGCGGCGATCCGTCAGGCGAAGGCGCGCGGCCTGCCGGTGACCTGTGACACGGCACCGCCCTATTTCGCGCTCAACGAGACGGCGATCGGCGACTACCGGACCTTCGCCAAGCTCTCGCCGCCGTTGCGCAGCGAAGGGGACCGCCGGGCGGTGATCGAGGGATTGCGCGACGGCACGATCGACGCGATCGCCAGCGACCATGCTCCCTGGGACCAGGATTCGAAGCGCCTGCCGTTCAGCTCGGCGGCCTACGGGATCGTCGGACTCGAGACCTTGCTGGCATTGTCGCTCGATCTCTACCACAGTGGCCACCTGGATCTGCTCGGGCTGCTGCGGCTTCTGACCCTGACCCCGGCGCAGATCCTGCGCCTGCCGGTGGGCCGTCTGGCTCCCGGGTCACCGGCCGACCTCGTCCTCTTCGACCCGGATGTCGGCTGGCGTATCTGCCCAGACGACTTCCGCTCGAAATCGAAGAATGCCCCGTTCGACGAATGGCCGGTCCGCGGCCGGGTGAGACGAACGGTCGTCGATGGCCGGACGATTTTTCGCAACGAGGACTGAGTGCCGGTAGCTTCCCCTCGAGGATCGGCATGAGCAGCCTCCTGGCCGCTGCCGTCCTCGGGTATCTGCTGGGCTCGATCCCGTTCGGCCTGTTGCTGACCCGGCTCGCCGGTTTGGGCGACATCCGCCAAATCGGCTCGGGCAATATCGGCGCGACCAATGTCCTGCGAACCGGCAGCAAGAGCGCCGCTGCACTCACCCTGTTGCTCGACCTCGCCAAAGGCTGGGCAGCGGTAATCGTCGCGAAAAGTTGGGGTGCCGACGCGGCGCTGGTCGCGGCCGTCGGCGTCATCGTGGGCCACATGTATCCGATCTGGCTCGGGTTCAGGGGCGGCAAAGGCGCTGCCACGGCGCTGGGGGTCTTGCTCGCGCTCGCCTGGCCAGTGGCACTCGCCGCCGCCCTCGTGTGGCTCGTCACCGCGCTGATATTTCGTTACTCCTCGCTCGCCGCCCTCGCCGCCGCGGTCGGCAGCGCGGTCTTGGCCCCGCTTCTCGTCGACGGTCCGACCGCGGCGGTGATCGCCGGTATCGCCCTGTTAATCATCCTGCGGCATCATGCCAACATTCGGCGCCTGATCGCGGGCAGCGAGAGCCGGATATCGCTCACCAAAGGCTGAGGCAGGCCCTGGCCGCACGCGAACTCGATCCGCAGGAGCGCCTCGACTGGTTGCGGCTGAGCCGGACCGAGACGATCGGGCCGATCAGCTTTTACGCCATGCTGAGCCGTTTCGGCTCGGCGCGAGCGGCACTTGAGGTGCTGCCTCGTCTCGCCCGGCGCGGCGAGCGTGCCAAAACCGTCACTGCCCTAACCCGGGCCGAGGCCGAGATCGAGCTCGCGGCGGTGGACCGCGCCGGAGCCCAGCTGGTCTGCTGGGGCGAGCCTCTTTATCCGAGCGCTCTCGCCGCGATCGAGGATGCGCCGCCGATCCTGACTGTGCTCGGAGCGGCTGAATTGCTGCAGCGGCCGATGATCGCCGTGGTCGGGGCACGCAACGCCTCCGCCAATGGCCGGCGCTTCGCCCGCGACCTCGCCGCCGCGCTCGGCCGCGGCGGGCTCACCGTGATCTCCGGTCTCGCCCGGGGGATCGACGCGGCGGCGCATCTGGGCGGCCTCGAGACCGGCAGCGTCGCCGTCGTCGCTGGCGGTGTCGACGTCGTCTATCCCGAGGAGAACCGCGGGCTCTACGACGCCCTGGCGCGCCGCGGGGTGATCGTCGCCGAATTGCCGCTCGGAACCGAACCTCAAGCCCGCCATTTTCCCCGCCGCAACCGGATTATTTCCGGGATGGCGCTCGGTGTCGTGGTGGTCGAGGCGGCGGCGCGCTCGGGCTCGCTGATCACCGCGCGCTTCGCCCTCGAGCAAGGGCGCGAGGTCTTTGCGGTGCCGGGCTCGCCGCTCGATCCGCGTGCGCGCGGCTGCAACGATTTGCTGCGGCACGGTGCGACCCTGACCGAGACTGCCGAGGACGTGCTGTTGCAGCTCGGGGCACAGCTGCGTGGGGTCGCGCCGCTTCGAGCGGTTCCGGCGGTGCCGATCCCCGCCGCTCCATCATCGTCGCCGCCGGCTGTAATCGAACCCGTAGATAATGACGTCGGGTTCGAGCTGATCCTCGAAAGATTGGGACCCACACCGGTCGCGGTTGACGAACTGGTGCGGCAATGCCAGATGTCAGCCGCCGCCGTCGCCACGCTTCTGCTCGAACTGGAACTCGTCGGAAGGGTCGAGCGTCACCCTGGCAACTTCGTCTCCTTGCGTTAAGAAATTTCCGCGCCCTCGCGCCAATCGAAACGGATACATGAAAGTCGTCGTCGTCGAATCGCCGACAAAAGCGAAAACCATCAACAAATACCTGGGCGACGACTACAAAGTCGTCGCGAGCTACGGTCATGTTCGTGACCTGCCGGCGAAAGACGGCTCAGTCGTCCCCGACTCGGATTTTGCGATGTCGTGGGAAGTCGACGGCAAGTCCGAAAAACATGTGAAGACGATTGTCCAGGCGCTGCACGGCGCGGACAGCCTGTTCCTTGCCACCGACCCGGACCGCGAGGGCGAAGCGATCTCCTGGCACGTGAACGAGGTGTTGAAATCGCGCCGGGCGCTGAAGCATCTCGATGTGAAGCGAGTCGTCTTCAACGAGGTCACAAAGAACGCGGTTCTCGAGGCGTTTCGCCGGCCGCGCGACATCGACCGCGAGCTCGTCGAAGCCTATCTCGCCCGCCGCGCCCTCGATTACCTCGTCGGGTTCACGTTATCGCCGGTGCTGTGGCGCAAGCTCCCGGGCAGCCGCTCGGCTGGGCGCGTCCAGTCCGTCGCATTGCGCCTGGTCTGCGAGCGGGAAGCCGAGATCGAGGCGTTCAAGCCGCGCGAGTACTGGACGATCGAGGCCGAGTTCCAGACCGAGGCCGGACAGACATTCACCGCGCGACTAACCCATCTCGACGGCAAGCGCCTCGACCGCTTCGATCTCGACACCGAAGCCAAGGCGCGCGCCGCCGCCGCTTCCATCCTGAGCGCCTCGGGCTTCGCCGTCAGCGAAATCGACAGCCGCCAGGTTCGCCGCAACCCGTTCCCGCCGTTCACCACCTCGACCTTGCAGCAGGAGGCTTCGCGGAAGCTCGGTCTCGCCGCGAGCCGCACGATGCAGATCGCCCAGCGCCTCTACGAGGGCGTCGAGCTTGCCGGCGAAACGGTCGGGCTGATCACTTATATGCGGACCGATGGGGTCGCGATCGCGAGTGAGGCGATCGCCGCCGCCCGCCAGCTGATCGCCGGCGAGTTCGCACCGCGCGACCCGCGCTACCTACCGGACGCGCCCCGGGTCTATCGCAGCCCCGCCAAGAACGCGCAAGAGGCGCACGAGGCGATCCGACCAACTGATTTCGGGCGCCGGCCCGATGATGTCGCCGGCTTTCTCGACCGTGATCAGCGCCGGCTCTATGAGCTGATCTGGAAGCGGGCGGTCGCGAGCCAGATGGCGTCCGCTCTGCTCGAGCAGGTCACCGTCGACATCGCCGACCCGACGGGGCGGCTGCGGCTGCGGGCGAATGGCTCGGTCGTAATCTTCGACGGGTTTCTGGCGCTCTACCAGGAGGACCGCGACGACACGCCCGACGAGGAGGGCGAAGGAGCCCGGCTGCCGGCGATGCGCCAGGGCGAGCGGCTAGCGCGCGGCGAAGTTATCCCGCGTCAGCATTTCACGCAGCCGCCGCCGCGCTACACCGAGGCCAGTCTCGTCAAGAAGCTCGAGGAGCTCGGCATCGGCCGCCCTTCGACCTACGCGTCGATCCTTCAGGTTCTGCAGGACCGGTCCTATGTCCGGCTCGATAAAAGACGCTTCGTGCCGGAGGATCGCGGGCGGCTGGTCACCGCGTTTTTGACCAGCTTCTTCGAGCGTTATGTCGAATACGGCTTCACCGCCGATCTCGAGAACCAGCTCGACGACGTCTCCGGCGGTCGCACCGATTGGAAGGAGGTTCTGCGAACCTTCTGGCGGGATTTTTCGGCCGCGATCGACGGCACCAAGGAATTGACGATCAGCCAGGTGCTAGCCGCCCTCGATGCCGAGCTCGGGCGGCACTTCTTCCCCGACAACGGGTCGGGCCGCGATCCGCGGCTATGTCCGGGCTGCGGAGCCGGTAGGCTCAGCATCAAGCTCGGGAAATTCGGCGCATTCATTGGCTGTTCCGACTACCCGAACTGCCGCTACACCCGACCTCTCGCGCTCGAAGGCGAGACCGAGGAGATTGCCGCGGCCGACACACTGCTCGGGACCGATCCAACGACCGACTTGCCGATCTTCCTCAAGAAAGGTCCCTATGGCCACTACGTCCAACTCGGGCCCGACGGGGAACACAAGCCCAAGCGGGTCGCTCTCCCGCGATCGATGAAGCCGGCCGACGTCGATCTCGATGCCGCACTGCGACTGCTGGCATTGCCGCGCGAACTGGGGCGGCACCCCGAGACCGGTGAGACCATCGTTGCCGGCATTGGCCGCTTCGGTGCTTACATCAAGCACGGAACGACCTTCAAATCGCTCGCACCCGATGACGATGTGCTGACCATCGGCTTGAACCGTGCCGTCGTCCTGCTCGCCGAACCGACAGCGGAGCGACGGCGCGGACCGCAGCTCGTGCGCGAGCTCGGCGAGCATCCCGAGGGCGGCGTCGTCGGCCTGTATAGAGGGCGTTACGGCCCCTACGTCAGCCATGACCGGGTCTTCGCGTCCTTGCCTAGAGCCACCGATCCAGACACTTTTTTACTGGAACAGGCGCTGTTGCTGCTCACCGCACAGCGCCAGAAGGGCAAGGGCCAAAAGCGCAAGCCCGGCAGATCCACGGCGACACCGGCGAAGCCGCGCAAGGTCGCAAAGCCGGCCGGCACGCGAGATCGCGCGACGGCCAGCGCGTCAAAAAAGCCCAGCGCAAAAAAATCCCGATCTCGATCGATCGCCCAGCCGCACTAGATGGCGAGGTCAGGCCGGAAGGGCTCAGTCGGGCAAGACCGCCGCGGATTTCCTTCAATCGAGCGCACCAGACCGGTGATCCGCAGTGGGCGACGACCGCTCGCTGGGGACCCGCTCCCGCCCGAGGCTACGGTCGTCGAGCGGCTCGGCAGCGATGAGGACGGCGTCCCGCTCGTTCGCCCGCTGGCCTGGCCGAAATCGGGTCCGGCGCCGGTGCTGCGTCTCGTCGAGACCGGGCTGACCGAGCCGTTCCCGCTCGGTGCCCGCGCCGCAGCGCAGCTGGTCCAGCGCCAGACCGGTGAGATCGAAGCTCGGATCATCCGAGTGCTGGGGCCGGCTAACAGCCGGATCGTCGGCGTCTTTCACCGTGGCGCGGACGGCGGCAACGTAGTGCCGGTCGACCGCCGAAACCGCGCCGAGTACCGAGTGATGGAGCGCGATGCCGGCGGTGCCGGCGACGGCGAGTTGGTCACCGTCGAGGAATCTTCCACCGCAAAAGGCCGTTTTCCTCGCGCGCGCGTTATCGAAAGGCTCGGACATTCCTCGGACGCCGGCGTGATAAGTCTGCTGGCCATCGCGAGCCATGACATTCCGACCGAATTCCCGATGGCGGTAATCGCCGAAGCCGAGGCGGCAAGGCCGGCGCCGTTGGCCGGCCGAGCTGATTTGCGCGATATTCCGCTGGTCACCATCGACGGCAGCGATGCTCGCGACTTCGACGACGCGGTGTGGGCCGAGCCGGATGCGGACCCGGGAAATCGCGGCGGCTGGCATCTCGTCGTGGCGATAGCCGACGTCGCCTGGTACGTACGCCCCGGCTCGGCACTCGACCGCGAAGCCATGCGGCGCGGCAACTCGGTCTATTTCCCCGACCGCGTCGTCCCAATGTTGCCCGAGGCGTTGTCGAACGAGCTCTGCTCGCTCAAGCCCGGCGCCGACCGTCCCTGCCTGGCCGTCCACCTGTGGATCGACGCCACCGGCCGTAAGCGGGGACATCGGTTCGAGCGGGGAATGATGCGATCGGCCGCGCGGCTCACCTATGAAGAGATCCAAGCGGCACATGAAGGCCGCCGCGCATCTTCATTGCCAACGGAGAGGGTGTCGGCGCTCTACGGGGCGTTCGCAGCGCTTGCGAACGCGCGGGCCAGGCGCGGCGCCCTCGAGCTAGAGATCAGTGAGCACCGCGTGGTGCTCGACGCCGAACAGCGGCCGGCCGCGATCATTCCCGCGGCCCGCCTCGATAGCCATCGGCTGATCGAGGAATTCATGGTCTTGGCGAACGTCGCCGCCGCGGAGGAGTTGGAGGCACGGCGGCAACCCTGCATGTACCGTGTTCATGACGCGCCTGACCCGGAGAAGGTCGAGGAGTTGCGCGCTTTGCTCGCCGAAACCGAGATCGTCGGGCCAGGCTTTGCCAAGGGACAAGTGCTGAAGCCTGAGCTGTTCAATCGGGTGCTGCGGCGAGCTGCGGCGATGCCGGCAGCCGCTCTCGTCAACGAGCTGGTCCTTCGCTGCCAGGCGCAGGCCGCCTACAGCTCGCGCAATATCGGCCATTTCGGCTTGGCTTTGCATCGTTATGCCCATTTCACCTCGCCGATCCGCCGATATGCTGACTTGATCGTGCATCGGGCGCTGATCGGGGGTGCGAACGCCGGCGGATACGAGGTCGATGCAGCAGCACCGCAGTCGAATGCCGACCGTGACCAGCTGGCAGCCGTCGCGGAACATATCTCGACGACCGAGCGTCGCGCGGCAGCGGCCGAACGCGCCGCAATCGAGCGCTATCGCGCAACGCTCCTTGCCCGATCGGTCGGCAGCGTCTTTGGCGGCCACATCAGTGGCGTCGCCGAGTTCGGCCTATTCGTCACCACGGCCGAGAATGGAGCCGACGGGCTTGTACCGATATCGACCTTGCCGGGCGACTACTATCAGTGCGACCGAAGTAGACAGCGGCTGATCGGCCGGCGGTCGGGGCGGGTCTTTCGGATCGGGGACGAGGTCTCGGTCCGACTCATCGAAGCGGACGGGATCGGCGGCCGCATCGTCTTCCATATCGAAGAGGATGGAACGACGAACCGCATTGGGCACCGTCGCCATCGAGCTAACCACCACCGGTCCAGGCGGCACCGTTGATTGCCGCGCGCCGGCGATCTACTGTGCGTAACGCAGCCGAGGGACAGTTCCGCGGTGGCCGCGGACGGTCGGGATCGCTGCGGCGGGGGAGTGCGCAGGTTTTCCTGTTCTGGAGTCGATGCCCGTTGTCGTTGCGTCCGGCCGCTGACCTCGCCCGAGCGAGCAGCCTCGCCTTTGCCGTTGCGCTCGCCGCATGCGCGGCGCACCAGGCGCTTCCGGACGATCCGGCGGGGCGGCTATTCGCCCGCAGCCTCGACGAGATCACCGACCTCTACATCACGCCGGTGTCAAGCCGAAAACTGATTCTCGCCGGAGCCGCCCGCTTCTCCCGCCTCGACAGTAAGTTCTCAGTTACCGAAACCCCGGGCCCGGAGGGCAGAACACAGATCGTCGTCAACTATGACGGCCGGGAAGTTGCCGCGTATCCGACACCGGGCGGTGACGACCCCCACGCTTGGGGGGGATTGATGGGTCGGCTGATCGCTGCTGCCAAAGCGGCGTCGCCAACCCTCGCCACGCTTTCGGAGGACCAGATCGACAAGGTCCTGTTCGACGGCATGACCGGGGCCCTCGACCGTTTTTCGCGTTATGCGTCGCCCGAGATCGCTCGCGACCAGCGTGCCGCCCGAGACGGCTTCGGCGGGATCGGCATAACCCTCGACGTCTCCGGCGCGGAATTCCGGATCACCCAGGTCACACCGGGTGGGCCCGCCGATCGCGCTGGCATTCGGCCCGACGACAGGCTGGTCGCGGTTGACGGGGGCGCGACGGCCGGGCGGTCGCAAAGCGACGTAATCCACGTCCTTCGTGGCCCGATCCTGAGCCCGCTCGAGGTGACCGTGTATCGCCCCAGTCTGGGCCAGAGGCGGAGCTTCCGTCTCCAGCGCGCGCTCGTCATCCTTCCTACCGTGACGATATTACGAGACGGCGGGATCGCGATCTTTCAGATCGCGAGCTTCAACCAGAACACGACCCAGCAGATCGTCGAGGATCTCGGCCGACTGGAGCGCGAGATGGGTTCGCGCCTGAGCGGCATCGTCCTCGACCTGCGCAGCAACCCCGGTGGCCTGCTCGATCAGGCCGTCAGCCTCACGGACGTCTTTATCGCTAAAGGGCCCATCGTATCGACGGTCGGCCGCCATCCAGCGAGCCATCAGTTCTTCGAGGCGTCTGGGGTCAGCATGATGCCGCAGATACCGATCGTGGTGCTGATCAATGGCGCTTCTGCCTCGTCATCCGAGATCGTCGCCGCAGCGCTTCAGGATGTCGGACGGGCGGTCGTCATCGGTAGCGCCTCTTATGGCAAGGGCACCGTGCAAACTGTCCTGCGCCTGCCGAATGACGGCGAGCTGACGCTGACCTGGGCCCAGCTCGTCGCCCCGTCCGGTTACTTTCTGCACGAACACGGCGTGATTCCGACCATTTGCACAAGCGATCTCGGGGATGACGACAATGCCGTTCAAGTTGCCTTGCAACGCACCAATGTTGCGCCACCGCTGACGTCGAGGTCACGTGCTTCGCTCGATGAAAGCGCTTGGTCTCAACTCCGGCGTTCGTGTCCGGCGCGACAGGGCGATCATGAGATTGACGTCAAGATCGCCAAGCGGCTCCTCGCAGATCCGGCGCTCTTCAGCCAGGCGGTGCACGCCATCTCAGCGACCCCGTATGTAGCCTCCGCTCCGCTCGCGGCGGCAGCTGCACCGGCGAGCCTGCCTTGACAGGGGCTGGCGGATCGCTATTTTCCGATCCGCGTCACCCCTAAACTCGCCGGATCCATTTTCATGGCCAAGACGAATACCGTCCTGATAAAGCTGGTCAGCAGCGCCGACACCGGCTTCTACTACGTGACGAAAAAGAATCCGCGCACCAAGACCGGAAAGCTCGAGCTCAAGAAGTTCGACCCCGTCGTCCGCAAGCACGTCGTATTCAAAGAAGCCAAGATTAAATAAATATCACAAAATTGCAGTTGGGCCGCCGTGACGCGCTTCGCGACGGCGCAAACAGGGACGTATTTTTTACGACCTCGGCCGAGTCGAAGAAATGGCGAGGTGGCTCTGTTCGAAAT
The DNA here is from genome assembly GCA_035603555.1 of Allostellaceae bacterium. Lineage (GTDB taxonomy): Bacteria > Pseudomonadota > Alphaproteobacteria > ATCC43930 > CGMCC-115725 > AP-15. The sequence continues at coordinate 4,419 of DATNKF010000384.1, read as the reverse complement.
TGCCAAGTGGGCGGCGCTGAGAACGGCTGATGAAGTCTCGGATTTCTGCGCCTGAATGCGCATGGCTGAAAAAGAAACCCTGTACCTCCGTGCAACGCTCCGCGCGGAGCCCATCGACCTCGGAACGGGTTTCAGCCCCCTCGGCGGTCGTTGCTATACCGAGTTTGGTGCCAAGCTGGATAATCGCGCGAACGAAGCCCGCGTGATCGGCTCGTCCAGGAAAGCCGCTTACAAAGGACCTATCGATTTTGATTTTGTCGAAGGCGAAATCACGCAGCCGATAGAACGAGGAATGGCCGACGCCGAAATCATCGATCGAGAGGAGCACACCCAGGCAGCGAAGCTGGTGCAGCGTTCGCAAAAAAGCGTTGTCTGGCAAGGGTTGGATTGTCTCGGTGACTTCCAGTTCGAGGCGTCTGGGGTCGAGGTTTGCAGTCCTCAGCGCGTCGTGCACGACTTGAGGAAGATCGCCAGCGATAAATTGAGTAGCGGAAATGTTGACCGCCACCCGGGTGCCACCGGGCCAGGTCGCGGCCTCGGCGAGCGCCGTGCGCAGTACCCACCTCCCGAGGCGCGGCATAAACCCGAATTCTTCGACAAGACTGACGAACTCTCCGGGTAGGATCACGCCGCTTAACGGGTGGTTCCAGCGCAGCAGAGCCTCGCAGGTAGTAATTCGACCAGTATGCAGATCGATCATCGGCTGATAAACAAGCGAAAACTCTGCGTCGGAGAATGCTCTGGCCATTTCCGAGGTGGAAATGCGCGTTACCAACGACGATTCGCCTCTCCGGCATTCTCCGCCGGCCGCACCGCTTTTCGTAGTCGTGTTCATAAACGGGCCCGACCAGCCGAGAGATCCGGTTAAAAACAAAACCGTTGTAGACACGAACCGTCATTGATGCGTCAAACGAGTGTCCGCCGCCGCGGGATTGGCTGCTGAGGGCCGGCCATGGCCCACGCAAGATGCGTCGCATCACTGACAGAACGCTACTTGGCAAGGGACGAGATGCGGACGGGATCGAGCCGACTTAGCTTGGACTCGTTTTTGGGCTTGCAATCACCGATCGCTATCGGTTCGGCCCTGAGCGCCGTTTGGGCCTATCGTTGCGTCGTTTCTCTGGGCAAGAGTGGCCAAGGCGATCGGCCCAAATTCTGCCAAACGGGTGACTATGCGATTACGTCCGGCTGCCTTGGCATCATAAAGAGCGTCGTCGGCACGCTTCAGCAGCTGATCGCGACAATCACCGCCTTCAGCGGCCGCGGTGACGCCGATGCTGACCGTCACTGCCACTTTCACGCCGCCCGCCCCGACAATGAACGGCTCCCTTGCGACCGCCAAGCGCAACCGTTCGGCAACGGCGGTCGCTATGATGCTGTCGGTGTCGGGCATGACGACGACAAATTCCTCGCCGCCCAATCGCGCGACCAGATCAACACTTCGGACGCTGTTCATTGTTCGGCTGGCAAGCTCGCGCAGCACTTCGTCTCCCGCAGCATGGCCATAGGTATCATTGACCTGCTTGAAGTGGTCGATGTCAAACAGCAAAATCGCCGCGTTTATATGATCATGGTCAACCCGACCGATCAGCTCGTCGAGATGCGCAAGGAGGTATCGGCGGTTGTAGAGACCGGTTAATTCATCGGTCAACGCGAGAGAAAGACTGCGCTGATAGTTTTCTTGCAACCGGTCCTGGAGCCTCTTGCGGCGTATCTGGATGCCAGTACGGGCCAGTAACTCGTTCCGATCCACCGGGCGAATGAGATAATCGTTGGCGCCAAGATCGAGACCCTTGGCGAGACGGTGCAGATCGCCCTCCTCGGCGATGAGCAGGATCGGCAACTGGCGGAACATCTCGCTCGCTCGGCACTGCGTAACCAGGAGCAACGGATCGCCACTTGGTGTCGATAAGCTGGCGATGACCAGCTCGGTGTCGCCATCCAGCTGTCTTTGTACTTCTGCGCAAGTTTGGCAGATCACCAGCTGCGCGCTTGGCCGTAAGATCTCGGCCATTCTGGCGGCGGCAAACTGATCTTCCTCGATCAGGATGATCCGCGCCGGACCAGAATTTTCGGCCAGCGCTGTATCGCGGCCGCCAAAACGACCGCAAATCCCTTCGCGCAAGCGCCATTCTTCCATCATCCGCTTCAGTCGGGCGAGCGAACGGACGCGAGCGAATAGGGCGATATCGTTAACGGGTTTGGTCAGGAAGTCATCGGCACCGACCTCAAGACCGCGAAGGCGGTTGGCGACGTCAGACAACGCGGTCACCATGACCACCGGCACGTCGGCGGTTCGGGGGTTGGCCTTGAGCCGACGGCACACCTCGAAGCCGTCCATCCGCGGCATCATCACGTCGAGGAGGATGACGTCCGGCAGTTCGCTATCGGCGATCTCCAAGGCGCTACGCCCGTTATACGCCGATAGGACGTCGAAATATTCGCTCGAAAGCTTGGCTTCGAGCAGTTTTACATTGGCCTCGACATCATCGACAACCAGCACTCGAGCAGACATGAGCTATTTGTTTGCACCAAGGAGGGAAAGCGCTCGTCTCAGGAAAGGAACCGCTCGACAGTTTGCAGGAAGCTCGCTACCGAGATCGGCTTCGAGATATAAGCTTCGCAACCGCCTTCACGGATCTTCTCCTCGTCACCTTTCATTGCAAAGGAAGTTACCGCGATGATCGGTATCATTCGCAGATCGTCGTCATTCTTGATCCATTGCATTACCTCCAGCCCCGATATTTCAGGAAGCTGAATATCCATCAAGATCAGATCGGGATGGTGTTGGCGGATCAGGGCGATAGCCTCGACCCCGTCCTTGGTCTGCAATGTACCATAGCCGTGCGCCACGAGCAGATCGTTGAAGAGCTTCATATTGAGGTCGTTATCCTCGACGATCAAGACCTTCTTCCGCGCGGGCGGATTGGGCGTCCGGTTCAATTTCGAAATTTCGAGCGTCATTCTTCGCCTGCTTCGAGACAGAACTGAAGTGGCGGCAGACGATCGATCGCGATCGGCAGGGGCTGGTGATCGTCGTTCCCCACGGGCAACACTGGCATGTTGTAGGCGATCGAACTTAATAATCTGTAACCGCTGATCTGCTCTGCCCAGGCGAAAGATTGAAGACCAATGGCACCCCGGTTCCGCATCGGCATCGATCTCGGCGGCACCAAGATCGAGGGTGTTGCCGTCGACGGCTCAGGGGCTGTTCTCGTCCGCCGGCGCATTGCAACGCCCAGAGGCAGCTACCCCGCAACGCTTGAGGCAATGGTTGCCCTGGTCGGCGAGATCGAGATGGCGATTGGCGAAACGGCGAGCGTCGGGCTCGGCATGCCCGGGGCGATCTCTCCGGTTACCGGCGTTGTCAAGAACGCAAACTCCACATGGCTGATCGGCCCGTTGCAGCAGGACTCGGAGACCAAGCTGGGCCGCCCGGTGCGCTTCGCCAATGACGCCAACTGTTTTGCTCTGTCGGAAGCGACCGACGGTGCGGCAGCTGCGATGGAGACGGTCTTCGGCGTCATTCTCGGGACCGGGGTGGGAGGCGGCATCGTTATCGGCAGGCAGCTCGTCGTCGGGGCGAACGCGGTCGCGGGCGAGTGGGGTCACAACCAGCTCCCGTGGCCGACGCTGGAGGAGTCCCCGGGGCCGACTTGCTATTGCGGTCGGGCGGGATGTATCGAGACCTTTCTCTCCGGACCGGCGCTCGCCGCGGATCATCACCGCCATACCGGGCGTCAGCTGACCGGGTTTGAGATCGCGGACCTTGCCAGGCGCGGAGACGCGGGCTGCGCCGCAACCCTGGAACGCTATGCAGATAGGCTAGCTCGGGGTCTGGCGGCGGTGATCAATCTTATCGACCCCGACGCGATTGTATTGGGGGGCGGGGTTTCCGGCATCGCGATGCTCTACCAGCAGGTCCCCGTTTTGTGGTCGCGGTATATCTTCTCAGATCACGTCGTCACCCGCCTGCTTCCCCCGGTCCATGGGGATTCGAGCGGGGTCCGAGGGGCAGCCTCGCTATGGCGGCCGGGCGAAGAATGGTGAAGACGCCGTGCCGCGATTGCGGCGCCGTCGCTCTCTCGGCGGCTGCCGCCGAGCGATGCGGCGACTGCGGCTCGCCTCGCCTGGTTTCTCATGCCGCGCTCGACACCCTGGCGATCGCCCATGTCGATTGCGACGCCTTTTATGCCACAGTCGAAAAACGCGAACGGCCCGATCTCGCCGATCATCCCGTGATCATCGGCGGCGGCACCCGCGGGGTTGTCCTCGCCTGCTATTATGTGGCGCGGCTCTATGGCGTACGCTCGGCGATGCCAATGTTCAAGGCGCTCACGGCGTGCCCGGATGCCGTCGTGATTCGGCCGGACATGGCGAAATACCGCGACGTCGGGCGTGCTGTGCGCACCGCGATGC
>DATNKF010000383.1:0-8167 GCA_035603555.1 Allostellaceae bacterium | reverse complement strand
TATCTCGTGATCGATGACAACCCTTCTCCGCTCGCGGCGCATTTCCGGTTCGGCCCGCTCGCCGACAAGAGGGAGATCGCGACCCGCCCCAACTCAAGGCGGTGATCGAGGAGCTGCGCCGCGCCCAGGCCGAGGCAAACCTGCAGTGCCAGTGAGCCCGGCGGCGTCGCACCTACATCTGCGGGGCGGCGGGAACCGGCCAGCTCTGGGTGAAGCGGAGCTGATTGCTGTCGAGGATGTCGGCGGTCAGCACACCGGGGCTCCCGGCGTCGGCCGGCCGAAAACTGAAGTTGAACCCGGGGTCCTCGCTGATCGAGATATCCGATTCGAGACGGAATACTGAACTGCCGTTGTAGGAAACCTCGAGCGTCTGCATGAAGTCGGCCGGGATGTAGTTGCGGCTCAGCTGGTCGATTTGCAGCCCGGAATAGTTCGGGTGGCTGACCAAGAGCTTGGCGGCAACCGGGGTACCGGCCGTGGACCGGTCGGCCAGGGTCAGCTTCATCTTGCCCAGCCGCTCCAGGGCGAGGGCTTGGTCCTTACCGGCCGGGGCCGAGCAACCACCCGCCGCCTTGATGAAACGCGCGGCCGAATAGAGGCGGCCATCGGTCGTCTCGGCCACCGCATGCAGGTAGGTGTAATCGTCGATCCGCACGCGGGTCGCGATCTCCCTCTTGTCGGCGAGCAGGCCGAACAGGAAATGCGCCGCGAGCGGAGAAGGGTTGTCATCGATCACCAGATAGAGACCGACGATGTCGGGGGCTAGGGCTTCGGCCACACGGATAGCCACGGGCACGATTGCCGCGTCCTCGGCGCGCGCCGGAACATCGATCGCGACGGCCTCTTCCGCCTCGGTGACCAGTCGATCGCCAAAGATCGCATGGCGCAGATCGGCCCAGCGCGCCGTTCGCTCCGCCTCGCTGCGCTCGGCATGGGCGGGGTCGGCGAGCGCGAGAGGCAGCAGTAGCAAAAAGAGTACTAGCCTGAGCATGGCCTTCCTCCTCGGCGCAGTTACTCCCATTCGAGTTCTTTGTAGCTCGCCGTGACGTTGCGTGGGTGAAATTCGTCGAACAAGAGCCATCGCCCGCGCTCCGACTGACCGACCTCGCGAGCGGCCCGCGCGATGCTGGTGCCGGCCTTGATCGCTGCCCGGGTCTCGCGCGCAAGGGTTTCGAGGTAGCGCCGCTCGGGCTCGGCGGCGGCGGGCCATGGAACCGCAGCGGGGCCGTGTCCGGGTATGGCTCGATCGGCGGAGATAGTGGTCAGGCGGTCGAGCTCCTCGAGCCAGCCGAGGAGGCTGCCATCGACAACCGGGAGACGGTCGACAAAGAGCAGATCAGAGAGCCACAGCGTCCGCGTCTTGTCGTCGAGGATGGTCAGATCGTTGTCGGTGTGCGTCGGGCCGTGCGCGCGCAACGCCAGGCGCCGTCCGCCCAAATCGAGCTCGAGCCGGGTGGCGACAAGCAATGTCGGCGTCACGATTTCGCTGCCCTCTGCCCCGCCGCCAAGAGTCTCGTGAAGTCTCCGCAGATAATAGCTGCCGCGCTGCGCGAGAGCGCCCGGCAATTTGGCATGTCCGACGAAATCGGGGCGGTCGTCGCGAAAGGCAGCGGCGCCGAAGATGTGGTCGGGATGGACATGGGTCAGGATCACGTAGCGGATCGGCCGGTCGGTGCGCGCCCGGATCGCCGCGCGCAACGCGTGTCCTTCCGGGGCGCTTCCGCCCGGATCGATTACGGCGACCGCATCATCGCCAAGGACAAAGCCGATATTGGCGATGGCATCGTTGTTTGCCGGCGAAGCCTCCTCGTGCACCCCGCCATGGACGAACACTCCAGCCGCGACCTCCGTCATTGCCAGCGGCGGGTCGGCGCGGCCGGGCGCGGCCGCGAGCGCAGCAACGGTTGACGCGGCTAGTCGAATGATGAGCCAAAGCGAGGTCAACTGAAACTGCGGCGGCCGGCGATTCCAAGCTTTGATCTACGAGGCCCGCCTTCCGCTTGTCAAACCATCCTCGTTCCTATTCGGGGGCTTCGCGGCAGTGCCCCTTACCGGGGCGGCCGCGCATAAGAAGGCGAGCTCGACCCGGTGGCCCCGCCGTCGTCGCCCTTTGTACCAGTGGTGTCATTGGGGCGGACGGAGCGGCTCTGCGGGTCTATCACCTGCTCCTGGTGCTTGGTCTCGAGCGGCCCGGCCTGCGGTGAGCCCATGGTGGTCGGTGACCCTGCGCCGGGACCCGACGTGACACCTTGGGCTGGGTTCGCAGACCCTGGCGTTGTCTGTGCGAGAACCTGGGTCGAGAAAAGAACCACTGCCGCTAGCGCAAGCGGTTTTCCAATCATGCGTGTACTCCCGGAATTTTGTTAATGGCCATTTCGCAAACAGGGGCGTGCGCATTCCGGTTCCGGGAGCCGGCTCAGCCGCCCGCGTACAATTATATTGCAGGATCAGCCACTCGCGGCGCGGCGGAGTGCTGTCGATAAACAAAATCGGGTGTCGCCGCGGCGGCCTCGGCGCGAGCGCCGACGAGAAGCGCGTGATCAGGCGACAGCGAGCAAGCAGGGTCGGTCCGGGCGGCGTCGCCCGTCAGAGCAAAGGCCTGGCAGCGGCAACCGCCCCAGTCAATCTCACGCCTCTCACAGGAACGGCAGGGCTCGGCCATCCACCCGGTCCCACGGAACTGCGCGAAGACCGGTGAATGGTACCAGATCTCGGAGAGGCTTGCCTCGGCGACCGTCGGAAACCGCAGTCCCGGCAAAGTTTCCGCCGCGTGGCACGGCAGCACCTTGCCCGACGGCGTGACATTCAGGAACCGCCGGCCCCAGCCGCCCATGCACGCCTTGGGGCGATGTGCGTAATAGTCCGGGACGACGTAGTCGATGACGAGATGGCCGGCGAGGCGGGCTCGCGCCGCTTCGACGGTCGCCGTGGCCCTGTCGAGCTGCTCCCGGCTCGGTAGCAGCGCCGCCCGGTTCGCCAGCGCCCAGCCATAGTATTGGACATGGGCGACCTCTAGCCGGTCGGCGCCGAGTTGCACCGCAAGCTCGATGATCGCTTCGAGTCGTTCGAGATTCCGCCGATGAACGACCGCGTTGATGGTCAGCGGCAGGCCCGCGGCGCGGACCACGGCGGCAGCCTGATGCTTGGCTTGCTGCGCGCCGGCAAGGCCGGCGATGCGATCGCCCGGACCGGGTTCGGAATCCTGCACGCTCAACTGCACGTGCTCGAGCCCGGCCTCGACAAGACGTTTCAGCCGATCGGCGTCGAGCCGGATGCCGGACGTGATCAGATTGACGTAGAGCCCGGCCGTGGCGGCATGACCGACGAGCTCGACAAGATCGCGGCGAGCCAGCGGCTCGCCACCCGAAAAATGCACCTGGAGGACACCTAGCGCCGCCGCCTCGGCGAACACCCGCCTCCACGTTGCCGTGTCGAGCTCGGCGCTTGTGCGCTGAAGGTCCAGCGGGTTCGAGCAATAGGGACAGCGCAGCGGGCAGCGATGGGTCAGCTCGGCGAGCAGCGCCAGCGGCGGATCGACACTGACGCCCGCCGGCGCCGTCACCGCCGCAATACCTTCTTGTCCACGAGATCCTGCAGCATCGGCAGCACATCGCCGGCGATGACCTCGCGCGTCGCGTCGAACCGACCGGCGAGTTCGTTGATGATCGCGTCGACATCGCGTTCACCATCGATCAGACGCAGGATCTCGACTGCCTGCTCATCCGGCAGCAGCAGCCGCTCGGGGGCGAGGACAATCCACGCTTTGCGCGTTTCGTCGAAGCGGAACCTCACGTGAGGTGCGAAGGAGAGGACGGCGCTGCTCTCGATGGAAGGCCTTTCCCCCGTCATCGAGCCGGCTTCTCGGGGACGAAGGCGCCGGGCGGGACGAGACCGGGCTCGACATAGGCGAAATAGAGGGCATCGAGCTGGGCCCAAAGCACGTCGCATTTGAAGCGCAAGGTGTCGAGAACGAGCGCCTGCTTCTCCGCCGTGTCGGCATGTTCTTTGACAAAGCCGAGCGCGAAGGCGACATCGGTCGGCGCCTGGGTGAGCCGCGGTGTGAAATAGCCGAGCGTGTCGCGGCTGATGAAGTCGTAGCTGCGCAGCATTCCGTCGACCCGCTCGGCGATGATCTGCGGCGAGAACATCTCGGTCAGGCAGGACGCTACGGCCTCCAACAGCGACCGGTCGCGGACGAAATTGACATAGGCGTCGACCGCAAAGCGGGTCGCCGGCAGCAGACCAGCGGTCGAAATCACGTAGTCGCGATCGAGACCGAGACCGTCGGTCAGCCTGAGCCAGCGGGCGATCCCGCCAGTGTTCTCGTCATCGCCGTCGTGATCGAGAATGCGGCGACGCCACTCGCGCCGCAACGCGGGGGTCGGCAGCCGGGCGATGAGATATGCGTCTTTCGCAGGAATACGCGCCTGATAGTAGTAGCGGTTGAGCGCCCAGGCCTGGATTTGGCCCCGGTCGAGCTTGCCGTCGCGCATCAGGTGATGAAAGGGGTGTTGGTCGTGGTAGCGCTCTGCGCCGATGGCGCGTAACTGGGCGTCGAGCCCCTCGGGAGAGAGCAGCGATCCGGTCACAGCCTCACCTCCATGCCGTCATAGGCGATTTCCCAGCCTGCGGCATTGGCATGGCGGCGTTCGGGAGAGTCGTCGAGCAAGGCCGGGTTCGAGTTGTTGATATGGATGAAAATCCGGCGGCCGACGCCAAGATCTCGAAAGGCGGCAATCGCGCCGTCATCGCCGCTCATGCTCATATGTCCCATGCGCCGGCCGGTCTTGCTGCCGACCCCGAGCCTGATCATCTCGTCGTCGCGCCACAAGGTCCCGTCAAAAAAGACGAGGTCGCTTCCGGCGAGGCGCGCGCGGAGCACGTCGGTCATCGCCGCGCAGCCGGGGATGAAGAAAAAAGATTTCCCGGTCGCGGTCTCGATGACCTTCAAGCCTACGGCATCACCTTCTTCGCTCAAGCCCGGATCCTGTCCTGCCGCTTCGAGATAGAGCGGCACCTTGCCGGGGACGGCGAAGGCCTCGACGGCAAGTCCGGAGGTCCCCGACGCTCCTGAAAGCTCCTTCCGCGCGTCGAGCGGCAGTTCCACGCGCCGGACGCAATCTGGTGACAAAACATCAAAGATCGGGTTGGCGGCGATGATCTTCAGAACCTGCGAGGGCGCATAAATGTCGAAAGGGTGCCGTTCGCGCAGATGAAGCAGGCCGGCGATCGCATCGACATCCCCGCCGGTAACAACCACCCCGGCGATCGGCGATGAACGCAGCCCTTCGCGCGGATGCAACTGCGGTGTCGCTTCGATCTGAAGTCGCAAATCGGGCGGCGCGTTTAGAACGAACCAATCTATGCCATTCGCCGATACCGCAAGTGCCGCCTGCGAGCGTACTTGCGCCGTCAGGTCGCCGGACCGCGCTCGGCGGCACGCCGGCGCGTTCGAATTCCATTGCGGGAAACCGCCGCCCGCCGCAGAGCCGAGAACAACCGCATGGACCATTTGGTTGTCTCGCCGGATGCCCGGCGGAGCTAGCGGATCAAAAGATTATTTGATCTCGGCGCAAGCGTAAGCGTTGATTTCCAAACCCACCGCGATCTCGACGATAACCGGAGTCTTCCACTTCATGGCCATTTCCTTCGTTCTTTTATCTTGGGCAACCTACGTCCGCGGTGCTGCCGTGTCAACTCGAAGCCCCCGCGCGGGTGATGCGGCAGTCTGAACTCACGATGGCGAGTGTCGTTACGATAATAATAAAATTGCCTGATTCATAGCGCAGACTTCCGGTCGCTTGATGGCGGCGCGGGAACGGAACCGCGGGGGGACGAGGGGGCGCAGATGGGTACCGCAACCTGAACGATGGATTTTGCTGCAGATTCGCTGCAGATGCCAGAACGGTTAATCATTGGCTAAACTCTGAGTTGCAGTCCGATCTTTAGCTCCGATGAATCGAATTCACAGGGAACGACCAATATGACAGCGGATCGCATCGTTGTCTGGAGGCTGCGCGAGCGCGTCCCGTGGTTGCTGGTCGCGTGCGTGATTGTCGGCGCCATTGCCTCCAGCGGCGCGGCAGAGACCGAGCCCCGGTTCTCCGCTCTCGTCTTCTCGAAGACGGCCGGTTTTCGCCACGATTCGATCCCGCAGGGGATCGCCGCCATCAAAGCGCTTGGCGCCGATAAAGGGTTCGCTGTCGACAGCACGGAGGATGCTGCTCGGTTCACCGATGCGGGGCTGGCCGGTTATAAGGTCGTGGTGTTCCTGAGCACCACTGGAGACATCCTCGACGACGGACAGAAGGCTGCATTTGAACGCTACATCCGGTCGGGCGGCGGCTTTGTCGGTGTCCACTCGGCGAGCGACACGGAGTATCGCTGGGCTTGGTACGGCCGGCTCGTCGGCGCCTATTTCGCGAACCACCCCGAGATTCAGCGCGCGACGGTCCACATCGTGGACCAGACCCATCCATCGACTAAGGACTTGCCCGCAGTCTGGCAGCGTGACGACGAATGGTACAACTTTCGCAGCAATCCGCGCGCCGCCGCCCATGTGCTCGCTACGCTCGACGAGGCGACCTATTCGGGCGGCAGGATGGGTGGCGACCACCCGATCGCATGGTGTCAGGAGATCGAAGGCGGCCGCAGCTGGTACACCGCCATGGGCCATACCGTGGAAAGCTATGCCGAACCTTTGTTCCGGCTTCATTTGCTGGGCGGGATCGAGTCCGCGGCAGGCCTTGGTTGCCCCACTGGCAGGCATTAGCCTCCGACACCAAAATATTAACCATAATTGTCGCGCCGATCGAAGTGCAAGCGAACAGTAGACGCGCCGTCATCAGCATGTCACAAACGGCAACGCCGAGAATTCTTTCGCCCCAGCGGAACGATAATTGAGATTTGGTGTTTGGGCTCTAGTCCTCTCGGAGCCCGGCGATGCGGCGATCTATTTTGTTGGCCGGCAGTCTCGTTTTCCTCGCAAGCCACCCGGTCGTTGCGGAGATCGCGCAACACGGATCGTCAAGTTCGGAGGGCGCACCCGGCGCGGCGGCTTTACCGGCTCCAGCGCCCGAGCATGCCAAAACAACGGCTCCCCGGACGCTGCGGGCGATGCGCGAGATGGTAAATTCTGGGCTCGTCGGTTTGATATCGGAAGGCATGGATGGCTCCGGTCTCGCCGAAGCGACCGAGCTTGCCGCCAGTCTCGACGGAGTCAGAGATCATCTTCGGATCCTTCCCATTGCCGGCAAGGGGGCCCTTCAGGACGTCACCGATATCGTGTTCGCACGAGGTATCGATATCGGGATCATTCAATCTGATGTGCTCGCGGCCATAAAACGCAATCCGCCTTTCCCGCATGTAGAGAGTTTCCTTCAATACATCACTAGGCTCTATGACGAGGAGGTCCACATTCTGGCCGCGAAGGGAGTTAATTCCACAGAGGACCTGGCATCCAAAAAAGTAAATTTCGGTCTATCTGGCAGCGGAACCGATATGACCGCGAGTGTCATATTCGAGCGGCTCGGCATTAATGCCGATGTGACGAATTTTTCTCAGTCTGTTGCGCTGGAAAAACTAAGACGAGGGGAAATCGCGGCGATGGTCTACGTCGCCGGCAAGCCGGCTCGTCTGTTTCGCGAGATCAGGCCTGATGAAGGCTTGCATTTCCTGCCGGTCTCGCCGACGTCCGATCTGAGCGAAAGCTACACGCGAGCCAGTCTCACAGCTGAGGACTATCCGGAGTTAATTGACGCGCAAAGACCTCTTGCAACCGTAGCGGTCAGCTGCGTGCTGGTGGCGTACAATTGGCCCGCCGGCACGGAGCGTTACCGCAGGGTGGCGCATTTTGTACAGGCATTCTTCGATCGCCACCGCGATTTGCAAACCCCGCAGCACCATCCCAAGTGGCGCGATATCAATATCCCTGCCGCAGTGCCCGGTTGGACGCGCTTCGCGCCCGCTGAGCAATGGATCCGAAAAGCCGCGCTCGATAGCGGTGAACCATCCGGGCACGCCAAAATTCAGGAGGCCGTGCCGGGAGTGACCAGGGTAGTGCTTGATTCCCAAACGCGCGACACCCTCTTCAGGGAGTTCGTCGAATACCAGAAACAGCAAGCCCCGGTGATCCGCAGCGCGGCGCTGACGAGCCCACAACAGCGCG